>PKCN01000210.1 GCA_002862205.1 Planctomycetaceae bacterium
TTCAAGTTTCCAGTCCATCCCCCAACCACCCGATGCCCCTACCAGGGCCAACTGAACACGAAACACTTGAGACATGATTCAACAAGAAACCCGATTACAAGTTGCCGACAACACTGGTGCAAAAGAAGTGATGTGCATCAAAGTGCTGGGCGGTTCCCGGCGACGCACGGCCAGTATTGGTGACATCATCGTCTGCAGCGTGAAAAGCGTTTTGCCTGGCAGTGACATCAAGAAGAAAACCATCGTGCGAGCCGTCATCGTACGAACCAAAACACCGACACGACGAGCCGACGGCAGTTACATCCGCTTCGACAGCAACGCTGCCGTCATCATCGACACTGACAAGAGCCCCCGCGGTACCCGTATTTTTGGTGCGGTCGCTCGCGAACTGCGAGAGCGCAATTTCATGAAAATTGTCAGCTTGGCCAACGAAGTACTGTAAGACCCGATAAAGAATCAAAGAACTATCGCCAAAAATAGCGAACAGAAAAATGCCCACGCGACTTCAAAACATGTACACCGAAACGATTCAGGCCCAGATGGCTGAAAAGTTCGGTCGTAAAAACAAGCATTCGTTACCACGACTGGAAAAGATCGTTCTCAACATGGGTGTCGGAAGTGCCTTGCAGGATAAGAAGAACCTGGAAGATGCCTTTGCGGCCCTAACGTTGATCAGCGGCCAAAAACCAGTGACCACCGTGGCCCGCAAATCGATCGCGAATTTTCGTTTGCGTGAAGGAAACAAGATTGGCTGCAAGGTAACCCTGCGTGGCGATCGCATGTATGAGTTTCTTGATCGACTGCTGTCGTTCGTGTTACCTCGCGTGCGTGACTTTCGCGGTGTTAATCCTAAGGCCTTTGATGGGCGTGGCAATTACAGTCTCGGTCTAACCGAGTACCTCGTGTTTCCGGAATTGAATCCGGACAAGTTCACACGTTCCCAAGGATTGAACATTGCTTTTGTGACAACCACCGACAATGACGAAGAAGGTCGGGAACTGTTGCGAATGTTCGGTATGCCTTTCCGAGATAAAAAAACGGAAGCTGCCTGAACCCCGTATCGAGAACATTTATCCATTTATTTCACAGGTCCATTCAGTGGCTCGAAAATCCAAAATTGCCAAAGCGAACCGGACACCGAAGTATTCGGTTCGCCAGGAACGTCGTTGCAAGATGTGCGGTCGCCCGCGTGCGGTGTATCGTAAATTCGGTATCTGCCGAATTTGTTTTCGCAAGTTAGCAGACCAGGGACTTATCCCCGGTGTTCGCAAGGCCAGTTGGTGAGAATCGAAAGAGTCGAAGGGGAGTAGACAACATTATGATGACCGACCCAATTGCCGACATGCTCACTCGTATCCGTAACGCGGTTCGCGTTGAGAAACCATTTGTCGATATTCCATCCAGTCGTTTCAAGCGTGGCATTGCCGACGTCCTGAAGCGTGAAGGTTTCATCTGGGACTGGAAGGAGGTGGATGAGGAGAACCCTACATCCACACTGAGATTAGAACTGAAATATGGGCCCAATGGTGAGCGTGTGATCCAGACGATCAAGCGTGTCAGCAAGCCCGGACGTCGCATGTATACCCGTGGTAAAGAACTCAAGCCAGTGCTTGGTGGTCTGGGAATCAGCATCATCAGCAGTAGTCGAGGGGTGATCAGTGATCGCGAAGCTCGACGTGAAAACATTGGCGGCGAGGTGCTTTGCGAAGTCGCCTGATGCCAGTTGGAGTGGTCGGGACAGCGTTCCCGATCATGCAGGACTGTATTCCAGATTTGCCAAGCAAAATACTTAGACTGAAATAAAAGCAACTGTTATGAGTCGCATTGGACAAAAACCCGTACCGATCGAGAGTGGCGCTAAAGTCAGCGTTGCGGATCGCGTCGTCAATGTTGAAGGGCCTAAGGGCAAGCTCAGTTATGAGCATCGCCCAGAGGTTACCGTCGACGTTGACAGTGACACCAATCAGGTGATCATCAAGCGAGCTGGAGACGATCGCTCCTCACGTGAGTTTCACGGATTAACCCGCGCCCTGATCGCCAACATGGTGGAGGGTGTGACCAAGGGTTACGAGAAGAAACTCGAAATCGTGGGTGTTGGTTACATCGCTGCAATCAAGGGTGATGTCCTGCAGTTGCGAGTTGGATATGCCAACGAACTTCAGCAGAAGATTCCGGAAACTTTGAATGTCACCTGCCCGGACCAGACGCACATTGTGGTGCAGGGTTGTGACAAGCAGCAGGTTGGTCAATTTGCGGCCGAAGTTCGGTCGTTGAGAAAACCCGAGCCCTACAAGGGCAAAGGAATTCGTTATGAGGGTGAGCAGGTCAAGATCAAGCCTGGTAAGTCCGCAACTAAATAGAACACTACCTAGTAAGACCGCCTGTTGGACCTCTGGGTTGCAACTGGCTCGAGTGGTAATCAGATGGATAAGAACAAGAAACTTCAAAAGAAACGACTGCGACGCCGTCAGCATGTGCGAAACAAGCTGCGAGGTACCGCGGAGCAACCACGGATGTGCATCAACCGGACGCTGAAGCATTTCAGTTGCCAGGTGGTTGATGATCTCACCGGGAAAACGCTTCTCAGTGCCAGTACTTGTGATAAAGCCGTGCGTACGGATGTTAGCGGCGGGGGAAACTGCGACGCTGCTGCTGCGATAGGCAAAGCGATTGCAGAAAAAGCATCGGCTGCAGGTATCAAACGTGTGCGACTTGATCGTGGGCACAACAAGTACCACGGTCGGGTTCAGGCATTCGCTGAGGCAGCCCGTGAGGGTGGACTCGAATTCTAATTCAATGAAACAAACAGATAGCACCTCCTCAAGAGGATTGAACCATTAGTAACGCACCACGAAAGAAACGGAACCAGGAAAAAGAAGGTGTCGGCGACGGCATGCTGGACCGTGTCGTCAAAATCAAACGCTGCGCAGCAGTGGTCAAGGGTGGTCGCCGATTCAGTTTCGCTGCCATGGTGGTTGTCGGTGACGGCAACGGCAAAGTTGGCTGGGGCTACGGCAAGGCCAACGAGGTTCCACCGAGCGTGCAAAAAGCTCAAAAGCAGGCAAGTCGCAGTCTGATTGATGTGCCGCTTGTCGAGGGCAGTATTCCTCATCAGGTTTGGGGACACTACGGTGCGGCGAAGGTCATCCTGATCCCGGCTGGTGCTGGTACAGGTATCATCGCCGGTCAAGCAGTGCGTGCCGTTTGCGAGGCAACTGGCATTCACGATATCCTGACTAAGTCTTACGGGACCAATAACCCGGTAACACTTGTCAAAGCGACAGTCGATGCCCTATCCAAATTACGTACGGTTGAGCAAGTCGCTGCGTTGCGAGGACTTGAACCAGAAGAATTGACCGCGTAGGAGCGGATCGGGCGAAGAGGGACGCATGCTTTTGCAGGCCTCAACAGAAACAAGATTGAATAAAGTCACAGAGATAAGGTTAGAACGGGTTTCACCATGAACCTCAACGATGTCCATCGCGGGATCCTAAAGAACCGCAAACGGAAGCGAATTGGCCGTGGCCCAGGTAGTGGGCATGGCAAGACCTCCGGACGAGGCCACAAAGGTCATAAGAGCCGCAGCGGTTACAGCCGTAAACCCAACTTTCAGGGTGGTGCGATGCCGATGTTTCGGCGCGTACCCAAGCGTGGTTTCAATAACCGTTGGGCAATGACTGTGTTTGCTGTCAACGTAGGTCGCATTAACGAGGCCTTCGATGATGGTGCAGAAGTAACACTAGAGAGCCTGGCGGCCAAGGACTTAGCCAAAGGGACGTTCGACGAGGTGAAAATTCTCGGAGACGGCGAGATCACAAAGAAATTGACTGTTTGTGCGCATCGTTTCAGCAAGTCGGCGGAAGAGAAGATCACAGCGGCCGGCGGAACGATCACCAAATTGGCCAGTAAGCGTACCCCTGACGAGCGTGTGAACGCTCTGAAGGAAGCCAAGAGCAAGTCCTAGACAATGCTCGTGCATGCCAGCCCGGTTTTCGTTGTGGCGAGGAAACTCCTCGCTAGCGGAATCGGGCTTGTTTTGCGATGGTCTGGTGGTTTTTCGTTGAGTGGGAGAGGGGTTGTTTCCTCTCGATCTCTCAGAGAGAAGCCGGTAGACTGCAACCCGTTGATTCGTGGTTCAAGGTGGAAATGTCCAGGACTTTTCTCCTTCACTGCGAGCAACCTCGAATTTCAATCAGACGAAACAACCTGCCGCGTGCCGAAACAAGATCGCGACGGCACGAATCCAAGACGGACCTGACGCATGTTTGAAAAGCTGCGCATTATTTTTTCGATCCCTGAGCTTCGCAAGAAGATAATGCTGACCGTTGGTCTGTTAGCTGTTTATCGGATCGGTTTCCATATCCCCCTGCCCATGATCGCGACCGATTTGGCGGATGAAGGAGGCACGGCTTCCGAATTCTTCGAGAAGATCACGGTATTTGCTGCCAGCGATCTTCGTCAGGCAACCATCTTCGGTTTGGGCATCATGCCCTACATTTCTGCCTCGATCATTTTTCAACTGCTCGGTAGCGTGTACAAACCGCTCGAAGAGTTAAAGAAGGAGGGTGAGGCAGGACGCAAGAAACTCAATGAGTACACCCGCTACCTGACCGTGGCAATTTGCCTTGTGCAAAGTTACATGTATTTGAAGTTCATGTTGATGTCGGGAGGAGCCGAAGGGTACGGAAATATCAACGTCGACTTCCTCAATGCAGATCAGACTGGGCTTTTCTTCGGCTGGCAGATTGTGGCGGTTCTGGTGATGACCTGTGGAACCGTCTTTCTGATGTGGCTGGGAGAGCAGATCGACGAGTACGGGATTGGCAATGGAATCAGTCTGCTGATCATGGCCGGGATTCTGGCGCAAATGCCCAAGGCACTCTATGAGTTGGTGCGGAATATGAAGACCGAGCTCACAGGCTTGAGCCGTGGGCAGATTGGAATTGAGACTCTCGTGCTGCTGATTGTGCTTTTTGTTGGAGTGGTCTTTGGTGTGGTCTTCATCACGCTGGGACAGCGTAAGATTCCAACGCAGTCAGCCAAGTTCACACGTGGTCGTCGTGTTTACGGCGGAACACGCCAGTTTCTGCCACTGCGGATCAATCAGGCAGGGGTGATGCCGATCATCTTCGCCAGCAGTTTGTTGATGATCCCGGGGATGTTGCTTGGCGGATTAGCTGGTTTGTTCGAGAGTGGTGGCATGCTGTTCAAAGCTCTGAACTACATGGGGCTGACGCTCAATGATCAGGCCTCGTTCGTATTCAACCTGCTCTATGTCGTGTTGATTTTCTTCTTCTGTTACTTCTGGACCGCCATCACCTTCAACCCGAAGGAAATGTCCGACAACCTGCGAGACAGCGGAACGTTCATTCCCGGATATCGTCCGGGAAAAAGAACAACGGATTACCTTGAAAAAGTCATGGTGCGAATCACTTACGTGGGAGCAGCGTTCCTTTCGATCGTCGCCATTGTGCCAACGATTGTTTACGGCTCACTCGGCGTTCCGTACTCGATCGCAGGATTCTACGGCGGAACTGGGTTGTTGATTGCGGTCAGTGTCGCATTTGATCTGGTCCAGAAAATTGACAGTCATCTGGTGATGCGAAACTATCGCGGCTTACTTGAAGGTGCTGGCGGCGGTGTTTCGCCTGTCGTGTGATTGCTGTCCGTTCATCGTTGTCATGGTCTGTGGAGTCATGTTGCTGAACATTTGAGTTGTGCTTTCTCCCAGGAGGCTGCGCAGGGAATGAGAGCGAGGTCATGTCGGTAGCGTATCGTTTGCAGAAGCGAATGTTCGAAACAAGTGTGCCGCTTTACTGCTTTTCACTCAGCACCCATCACTCAGCACCCATCGCTCAGTGGTGATTGCCGTTGATATTCGGCCACGCTCGCCCATGAATCCTGCGGCGTCTTTGATGTCCAAGTCTTTGTTTTCCATCGGCTGCTTTTCATAATGGTTCCTAGCGATGTGGATTGTGTTCATTGGACCTCCTGGCGCCGGCAAGGGGACGCAGTGTAGTCGGCTTGTCGAGGCATTGAGGATTCCTCACCTTTCGACGGGTGACATGCTTCGCGATACCAATCGTGATTCTGCGTTGGGCAAGGTTGTGGCAAGTTACATCGATGTGGGCCGACTTGCTCCCGACTATCTCGTGATGCCAATTGTGACCAAGCGTCTGGCAGAGCGTGACTGTCAATTGGGTTGTCTTTTTGATGGGTTTCCAAGAACTGTCCACCAGGCCGAGCAGTTGGATGAATTTCTGGTGGAACGCGAAATCCGGATTGACGTTGTCCTGCATTTGCATGTTGCCGCGGATGTTCTGTTGAGCAGGCTTTTGAAGCGTGCTGAGCTTCAGAATCGCAAAGATGACAATCAAGAAACCATCTCGGCCCGGCTTGAGGTCTATCGGACTCAGACTGCCCCGGTTCTGCAGCACTACCATGATCAGGGAAATGTGTTGGAAATTGATGGGGACCAGCCCGCAGATCGTGTGTTTGAAGACATTCTCAGTGGGCTGAACAGGCGAAAGTAAGACGTTCAGTCACCACGATTGTGGATTGGGCCGTACAATAAGAGAAGCTGGATTTGGTAGGCGGATGTGGATCAGTACACCATTTCGAGCCAGTCATGCGGGCATCCTTACCTCCTAAGGTTTTACTGTGTTTCAAACAAGAGTTTCCGTTGTGTTCAAGCCAGTCTCGTTGCTCCTTGTCTTGGTGGCTGTTGCGGTGACCGGTTGGCCTGCATTGGCTCAGGCACAATTACAAGTCTTTGGGCAAAGCCGCAGCAGATTCATGCCCGTTCGTTTCGTGACCCTCCCACGCATTCTGGCCCAGCAGTTGCGGGAGGCAGAGGAAGCGATCATGGAATCCAGGTACAACGATGCCGTTGTGCGACTGGGCGATCTGTTAACGCATGAGGGCAGCGAGAGCGACGAAGATGAATTTTTGAGTCAGGACTTTTTTCTGGACGCCGGTGAATTGCAAGCTGCTGGCAATGTGCTGAACAAAAGTTTTAAAGTCAAAATCCGTGACATGATTGGTGGTCTGCCATCGGCAGCGCTGGAAACGTATGAACTGCGGTATGGGCCAAGTGCGGGAAAACTGTTGGACCAGGCAGCATCCACACGGGACTGGAACAAAGTGCGTGAGGTTCGTCGCAAGTATTTTCACACTCAGGCCGGATATGATGCTTCCTGGTTATTGGCTCAGCATGAAATGTTGGAAGGCCATCCGATTGCCGCCTCGGTATTGTTGGATGACATTGTCACAGTCCCAAGAGCGGTGAATCGACTTGGTAAGGGAGTTGTGGTTCTGCACGCTGCTGCATGCAAGCTGGCAAACCGGAAATTGCCTGCTGCACTGGCTGGCGTTTCAGGTCAGTCGGGAAAAATAAATATTGGGGGTGTTGAGCAATCGGGACCCGAAGATGCGGCTTTGTCAGAGTGGCTCGGGCAGTTCTATGGTTCGGCCGAGAAATTGGATCCCGGGCAGCTTGAGGATTATCTGGTTTTCAATGCCAGTGAGAATCGGAACGGTGCCACCTCCGGACAAATGCCTTTGAGCAATGTTCGGTGGCAGTTAGGTGCGACCGTCAGTGCAAAGCAGGAGCGTGAAGTCAGTGTTCTCTCCAATGCTCTGATGTCCGCTGGTCAATTGCCTCCTCCCAGTTGGATGCCGCTGAGAGTTGGAGAGACTCTTTTAATGCGCACCACTGAGTATTTGGTGGGTGTTGACTATCGCACAGGAAAGCGGATCTGGTTGCATCCCTTTAGCAGCACAGGAGATGATGACGAGGAAACCAACGAATCCAATCTCAACATCAGAAAGCCCAATGCGAATACAGAGCTGACTGATTTTTTGAGTCAGCGAGTTTGGAATGACTTGCCCTATGGCCAAGTGACAAGCGACGGCGAACGTGTTTACATGCTGAAGGGACTCAATGATTTGCGTAGCATGGCACCTAGCTTTGTGCGGTTTCCTGGGGGAAGCCGATTGCCGAGTGTTGGGAATTCGCTGGTTGCTTTGGAACTCGCTTCTGAGGGCATGATCAAATGGTTTCAGGGTGCGAGTTCTGGACCGGATTCGCCACTGGCAAATGCTTTTTTTCTGGGGCCACCTTTGCCGATCGAAGGCCGGCTGTACACGATGTGTGAATTGGCCGGAGATATCTTTCTGCTCTGCCTCGACCCGAGGACAGGAAACGAGATCTGGCGACAGCAATTGGTGGCGGTGGAGTCCGGGACGATCAATCGAGATCGGATACGCCGGGTTTCTGGTGCGATGCTGAGTTACCAGGATGGACTTTTGATCTGTCCAACGGGAGCCGGTGCCATGGTTGCCGTGAATTTGGGCGACCGCACCTTGAGATGGGGTGTTACCTATGAAAGGAACATGCTTCAGCCCAGATTCGTGCAAGGACGTGGGAGCAGCATTGATACCAAGGAGCTAATGCAGCGTTGGTTCACCGGTACGGCCATCATCTCTGATACCTCCGTCTTGGTAACGCCAGTGGAATCGAACCGTTTGATGGGCTTGAATCTGCTTACAGGAAAGCCACTATTCACGCCGAAAGTACGCCTTGAAATGCGTTACCTTGCTGGCATCCGCGGAGATAGATTTTACGTTGTTGGGCCAGACGTGATGAAGGCTTACGCCTTGTCCAATGGCAGTCAGGCTTGGAAGGCCGGTGCAGGCGTGTTTTCATCGGGGCAGCAAGTCGCTGGGCAGGGTGTGTTTGGAGAGGACTTCTATCTGCTGCCCACGACGACACGGGAAATTATCAAAATCTCATTGAAGGATGGTTCAGTGATGGATCGCCGGTTTACCAATTTTGAATTGGGAAATATGGTGGCCGTCGATGGCGACATCATCACTCAGGGGCCGACCACGTTGAGCGTTGCGTTTGGGGAGCGAACGCTGGTGCCGATGGTCGAACGGATGCTGGAGGAAAATCCTGACAACTTTGACGCTATTGTCCGAAAATCGGAGTTGTTGATTCAGGCTGGTAAGTTTTCGGAGTCGCTTGAGTTGCTCAAGAGGGCGCGGCAGGCACAGCCGGAAAATGATGAAGTGCGGATGCTCAGCGTTTCAGGAATGCTCGCGCTGTTTCATGAATCAGAAAGTTTGGATCCCAATAGCGTTGAAGAACTCTCGGAATTAATTGATCGCCCCAGTCAGCGAGTTGAATTCAACGCCTTGCGGCTTGAGTTGGCACTTGCCAATGAAGATTACAAACAGGTATTCAGTTTGTTGTTGGAACTCAGTGGCGTGATCGTCTCTGACTTCAAGGCGGATGAGGTCACAACTCAAGTCCTGAGTGAAGCAGGTCGAGTTTGTTTGTTGGATGCGTGGTTGAACGGTCGCGTGCGGGAGGCTTTGGCACGGATTGAGCCTGCAGTGAAGCAGGATTTTGAGGTTCAGTTGGAGGCTTATTTGAAAGGGATGCTATCTGGGACGACTGATCGTTTGCAGCGTATCCTGATTCATTTCGATGGAATGAGTGCGGTGGAACAAGTAAGGTCGTTGCTGGATCAACGCTATCTGATTGAGGAAAAAATAGCCCTTCGCGAACAGAATGCGTTGGGGCATCTGCAGCCGGATCAGGCAGGACTTGAGCGACTCTCCATGGATCGCTTGATCATGTTGGCGAGCACTTATGCCAGCGGAGATATGCCTCGAAATGCAATGGAAGTGCTTCGGGAAATCGAGTCGCGGTCGGAAACTCTGTCAGACCAAAAGGCTCAACTTCTCGATGGGTTCCGCGAGCAGAGTAAGCGGCTATTGGATCGCAGGGAGTGGCCAAAGAATGTCGTTGCCAAGTGGAGTGCCGTGAATCGCTCGGGTTATCAGCTGCCTCGTTCCAGAATATCGTCAGCTGGGCGACAAACGGTCAATGTCAATGTGCAGGCTGGCGAACAGTTTCGTGGTTGGGATTTGCTGGTGTTTTCTCAAAATGCTTTAGCGTTGCGGACGCCAAACGGCGTGCAGAGGCCGCTGAGGTTTACAGGCAGGAAAATCAGCGAAAAACGGCAGGTTGTGTCTGTCTCCGGGGGGGTGATGGTGGTGCAGACAACGGATGAAATCTTTGCAATCGACTTGTACCAGGCCATCACAGGTCGTGTTGATCCGATCCTTTGGTTTCGTAACATGGTTGGGTCAGGTCTGGGGTCGGCCAACCTCGAAACCACCGCTACGCCATTCGGTGACCAAATCAGTAGCTACCGCTTGAAATCGGATGATTTGAAGGATCGTCCGGAGTTCCGAGTTGGGCCAATCCTTGGCGATCGTGTGCTTGTGCTGCAGGGAGGTGAACTTCTGGCCATAGGATTGCATACGGGCCTAAATATTTGGCGAGCCAAAACTGCTCCTGAAAGTGGCATGGTGCTGTGCGATGGCGAACGGGTCGCCGTAGTTTCGTCCAGTCAAAAAGAGACGGTACTGTATGACGTTGTGGACGGGCGAGAGCTTGCGAGAATGCCGTTTGAGCATGGCGAATTGTGGCGTGCGGCAGGACAAAATCTGCTCTGCTATCAGGCGACAGAGCAAGATGATGTTTATGTTGTCAAAGTGTTCAACCCTTTCACGGGAAAGGTTGTGTTGACCCAGGAAGCTAACTCTTCCAAAAATCCAAACAAGGACAGCGACGCAGATGTCTTTGTCTGTCGCATTTTCTCTGGACACTATCTTGCGATGATGAGCCCGGAAGGTGAGACCTGTGTTTGGGATTTGCGAGAAGCCCGTGAGGTGATTCGTACACAGGTGCCTGCGCTGGAAAAATTGGGCAAACTCAGGGTCATTCTGCTGCGTGATCTGGTTGTTTTGTTGCCCGGTGAAACCCCTGGGGTTTTGGACAGGAGCAAGACAAGGGTTCTGACTCGCCGAGGGGAATCACATCACACAGTAAATTCCGCCTTCGCTTTTTCGCTCAAAGACGGCAGCCTGGTGTGGTCAAAAGAATTTGAGCAACCCTGGGGGTGCACCAGTCCGCAGGCAATGGATACGCCTGCTCTTTTGTTTGCACGTATGAATATGACAGATGGCGATGTAGGAAAAAGCCAAAGTGTTTTGGAAGTTCTCGCTTTGGATGTCAAGGACGGAAACGTGTTGCTGACCCTGGAACCCAAACAACTTCCCGATCGTGATAGCCAATACTTGGATACGAAGCTGATGGTGACTCCGGCTGCATACCAGATTGAAGCCAAGTTTGGCCGGGGGTTATTGCTATCTCTCTCGTTTTTGCAAGATGGAGCAAGCATTGGAATTTCAGAAAAAGACGATGAGCCGATTGGGTATCCCAAAGTCGAACCCCAATGACCCACTTGTCACTGGGGCGGCGACGCCTTTGTCAGCTTGAGGTTATCGTTTTATGGCAACGGCAGCATAGCTTCGATGTGGCCTTGGTATCTGTGCGTCGAGCGAATGGGATGGTACTCATTCGCTTTGGCGAGGGTCGCCCTGAGCCGTAGTTGAGCGTGTTGCGGGCTCGGTGTGGTGGTGCACTCGTGTTTGAAGTCCTCGCGTTGCAAGCAAAGAATGTTTGAGCGTGAGCCATCCTGCGATGCTTTTTCTTTTTTCCTGGACGCTTTGACCTAACGTGTCCGGCAGCTTGCGATCCTGTTATCAGCCCCGGCGATGATGCCGAGGTCATCAACTGGTAACCGTCATGGAGGAGCAATCTTATGTCAAAGTATTATGTTCAATGTGGACCGATTCGCGCGATTGTCGTCTCAAGCAGTGTGGAACAAGCTTGTCTTGAGGCGTTGGACGAATCGCTGCAAAATCACCTGTGGATCTATGATGATCCGGACCTCAGTACAGGAGATTGTCGCAACCACTTGATGTTGGAGGCACTGGTTCATTTAGATCCATCTCTCCGTGTCAGTGAGCAAGGATTTGACCGGTCTGACGCGAGTTTATTTGGAACGCCTGAAATCATTGATCGATGGCACCGCTTGATGACAGGCATGAACCGTCTCTTTGTCGCTGCAGGTTTACCACCCAGACCAATGCAGAGCGTTGCGGGCATTGCTGGCAATATGTCACATGCAGTTGCTCATCTGCCCCGTTGAAGATCACTGCACTGGCGGCTTTCTCGCGTGCAGTGGGAAGACTTGGCTGTGCGGCTGAAGTTGGCTGCACGGTTGTTCTCTGCGGATCAGCGAGTCTGTTCACACTGTCGTAGCCGGAACGCAGTGATAGTGATA
>PKCN01000085.1 GCA_002862205.1 Planctomycetaceae bacterium
TGCATCAACTCCGATCAATGTTTTCAAGGACCGCTTGCGTGATCTGCTCACTGTACGAATTCAACTTCCAGTGGCCCGGTGACCAGCCGGCAAGAAAGCGGCAAAAGTCGGCCCACGCGTAGGGATACAACTCTCGCCATTCACACTCAAGGTCCGGGAAATGGATGGCAGAATTCCGGCCAGCAAGTGCCACCTGCAACTGCTCAAAATAAAAACCCAGCAACGACTCCTGCTGTCGGGCCGCAGCCTCGTCGCTGAGACAACTGCTGATGAAGTAAGCAACATCCTTCATTCCACAGCCGCGTCCCACGTACTGAAAATCAACGGCAGCCACACGATCGGGCTCTCCTTCGGAAAAACAGAAGTTCGCAACTTTGGCATCACCGTGCACAAGACTCTGGTACATCGCCTCATTCAATCGTCGATCAATCATTTCGGCAGAATTTTTGAGACGACCTTCAGGCATCGCATCAAGTTCATCGGGGCGCGTTTCCAGATGCCAATACGTGCCGGCGGGCCATAACCCGGTCGCAGCATTTCCCATGAAGGTGGCATGGAAATTCGCAAGCCAGAAAAGGCACGCATGAATATCCTGCTGATCAACGTGACTCTTCCTGCCGTCGAATCCCTGAAAGTTCAGGTCCGCCATGACAATTACCCAACCGGCCTCGTCTTCGATCTCGTCGGCAGCGAGAAACTTTGGAACCTGACATCGTTGTTTACATTGCTCAGAAAACTTCTCGTAAAACGTTTTCTCGATCTGATAGGACCGGACTTTACGTTGATGCGAAACATCGCTCGCCCATCCTCGGGGATTCGCACGGGCACGAGATATGTCAATGTGCTTGATGACCACAGGAACGTCAGCATCACCGCATTGCGATTGCATGCCGCACAATGCGGCACGCTGAATGACACCGTATCCACTCCACAAACTCTGAATCACATCGCCAAGCACGACCGCTTCAGCACCAGTAATTCGACAAATGGTTTCAGAGAGTGTATTCACAAGCGGCGTCTGCATAGAGAAATTTCGATAGTCCAATTCTCATCCAATGTCATGAAATCCGCAAAGGGGTCCAAAACCGGAAAACCAGTGGTCTGGCACGAAACCGGCAAATGGACTTGTCGGCGGCACTGCTGCGAAACATAGCCACGGGCACAGCTCCGTGCTGTTTGCCATCAGAAACTACGGAGTATCGACTTCGCCCAGCGTCTTGAGAGGGCGGTCGGTTAGCAGCAACGAAAAACCGGCAGCCTTGGCACCATCAACCGCCGCGGCTCTCGCACGCTGGTTCCTCGCATATTCGATCACAAACACAGGTTTATTTGCGTCCATTGCTTTGCTTAAAAAACTCAGACGATAACTGACTTCGGATTTTTTTTGCGGGCGTTTCCCGTTGGTGAAAATATCTTCAGCTCCAATCGCATCAATCAGGCCAAGGTAGCCCTTGGACTCGACCAACGCTTCACCGTTTTGAGGAATCAACCAACGAGATTCGCCTCCATGCTTCAATGCGTTGCGAATCTTTGATACCCACTGGACCATGTCTTCGCGATACGTATTTCCTGTCTCCGGGTTGGCACGATCGTCAATCCAATCGTCAGATCGGGCGTCGTATTCAAAGAACTCGAATGCGTCAATGATGTCCAAATAGACGCCGTCAAACCCCTGTGCGATGATCAACTGCACCTCCTGCAAGATGATCTCCTGCCATTGCGGGTCCCAATACTTGACTTTGTAGTTTCCTTCCCAATCCGGATTTTCGGCATTCAAAAATTCCGGTGCGTTCACATCAGGCACACCATCTTTGTCAGCATCCCACTGAGCCTGCCAATACGTCCGATAGTCTTCCGCCTCACCTACTGACAAATAACAGACCACCATTCGGCCTGCTTTACCCTCGCGTATCGCATCCAGCTCTCTTTTTTCCCAACGCTTCGTCCCATCGTAGGTTGCGTCAATCACAATCAAATCACGATCTGATCGGGTTAATTCCTGAACAGCCGCGGCTCGGCTCTTGGCAAGTTTGTCGGCTTGCAATATGTACCCCAATGACTTCAGCAAAGGTGGATTCGACGCGGTTTGCTGCCCAAAGGATGTCAAGGATGCCCCCACAATCAAACCTGTTGCGATCAATGAAACTTTTGCACGCATCTTTGTAAATTCCCAACCTGACTGAGTGATCACCCTGACAAAAGTAACCCGTGGCTAAAAATTTCAGCTGGTCCCGGGAAGCCTGAAAAAAACCAAAGCGAGCATCTTACAGTAACCCAATCACGATGGGTCGAGCCCCCAACCGATCCACGCAATGCGAACAGTCAAATGCGGGCAAACAGCAGCCGGAAAATGCTCTTCCACGCAGTTGAAACCGTGCATTGTTGCAGACAACGCCAGGGTTGCTCACTGCTGGCAAGATGGTGATCCAGGTCAATGACATACTGTCTCAAAAGTACAATTCAAATCGACTCATACCAAAGACACAAAAAGTTTTGCCGCATAACACAAAGCACTTGAACGCTTCGACGATGTTCAGACACGAGACTCGGCAAATGCGTGCGTGCACGGGGGGAAGGTGCGTACGGGGGGTGTAAACACTACCCGAGAAACCTCGATGCGTCATTCCGCAATCTCCCGAGAGAGGCAGTTTGAGGCTTCATAATAACGGCATGAACAAGGATGAATTGCATAACGAAGTATCGGATTTGCCGACTGTGCGCCAACGGCTTTCTGACCTGTCTGACCAGACGTACCACCACCACGAACTTGGCAGTCGTGGCCCCTTCAGCTCAAGGCTGCTTACCCACGGCGCCGTCAAAAGCATCAGTAATGATTTTCATGATCATCAACATGACCTTGGCGTACAGTCGGGAAAAAGAGATACCTCACGCCGCGCAGTGTCAGAGTTTGGGATCCGACTCGAAAGCTGTTTGCATTCTTGTGTAACGAATCCGTCAGTCTCTCAAACAAGCTGGCGGATTTTTCTACAAACCAATCGGCTGAGAACTTCACCCCAGCGTGTTTGTCCGTCCCCCTTTGTCAGGCATCATGCCAATCGACGCCAGTGCTGCATCGCCGATAAACGGAAGGAGAAACGTGCATGTGCTGAACCCGATGGAGCTTATCCGTAAGAGCACGCTTTTCTGGCATGCAGGCGATTCACAACCCTGCTGACCGTGTCAAATCGAAACGCTTCGAGTCGTGGCTATCTCGCTATCTATTTTCACTATTCGGTGAAATTCCAGCGTGGCCAACCAACCTACGAAAGGCCATCTGAAAAAGAGAAAACGCCGCTGATTGGAGGCCTACTCTCATTCCTCATTTCACTCTTTGAGTGCTACTCCAGAAATCTATTCTCAAAACTCTATTCACTACCATCAACTCTTGGAGAATTCCATGTTGTACGCTTATCACAAGTGTCACTATTTTGCGGTCTTCATGCTCGCCTCATTCATTGGATGGCAGACCGCATCTGCTCAACACAACCACCATCCAGCAATGGATAGTGAGTTCACCGATCTCGCGAGCTTGGGGATGTCCCACGGCAGCAACCATACTGGTCACGATGGACTTGTTGGTGGCAGGACCGCGATTACCACCGAAGCAGTGCTCTGCTACAACCAATTGCGACATTTCGTCGGTCTGGCCCATGTCACGATCGATGACGTAGGTGCGTGGGCGTTTGCAAATTCCCTGACCAACAACGCCCAAGCCTGGGGCAACGACCAGCAAGGCGTCGGTATTTGGTACGCGATGCAAGGCGCCAAGGTCGGTTGGATGGCCGATAGTACGTTTGATCCGCAAGTCGTCGCGGACATTTCACGAACGGCAAGATTGGGCGATTCCGCCGATGTCATGGCCATGGTTGTTCAGTACGGCCACGAAGGTTTCGCGGACTACCTGATTGCAAATGGCTATGAAGAGACGTTCATCAACACCTTGAAGATGGAACCGCACTACGCGGGCTGGATGCATGATCGGGCGCACGGCATGCTGCCCATCGAAGGTGTGGCTATCGCTCATGACGTCAACCATCTGACCGTACTGAGCCATGACCAAATGCAGCCATTCATGAATGACACCTGGGACTGGCCGCAGTGGCCAGCACTCGAGGTCTCGGAGGCCCGTGTACTTGAGTACTTCCAGAGCATGGTCGTCCTGGGAGACCCTCTGGGATACCATTTGGAAGACCTTGGAGCCCCTCCAAGCATTGGTGATGATCCGGTAGATCCACCAACGAATGATGGCCCTGAAGTGCCACCGGTCGACGACTCAACAACCTACTACATCGATGATATCGCAGTCGAGGTCGATGGAGAGTTGTGGTGGGGAGGCTTCACCGCGATCATCGCCGTTCGCAACGAATCTGACACCACGCTGAATGAATGGGAATTCCGCTTTCTCAGTTCCCACATCATCTCGCAGGACCAATGGGGCTGCACGGTTGACACGATCGACCTGGGCGGTGGTCTCTACGAGCATCGCGTCTCGGGCTACGAATGGGGTCAGTCGATACCTGCTGGTGAAACCATGTACGTCAGCTTCAATGGAAGCCAAGGTCTGCCGTTGGGCAATTCAGGGCAACTCGATGCAGTCAGCCTGTTCGATGGCGGCTGGATCGATGACTTTGGAACGACGAATTCACCGGCAACCGATCCGCCAACGGATTCGCCATCGGGCACTTCTGACCGCGTTTCGGTAGACGTTGATGGCCAATTATGGTGGGGTGGCTTCACCGCGGCACTCGCCGTGAACAATGAAACCGATGGAAAGCTCAATGACTGGAGCTTCCGTTTCCTCAGTACCCACACGATTGCCGGTTCACCTTGGGGCTGCCGCGTCGAAACGACAGACCTGGGAAATGGGATGTACGAGCATAACGTCACAGGAACGGAATGGGCGAAATGTATCCCCGCTGGCGGCACGGTCTACGTCGGGTTCAATGGCAACCAGGGCGTGGCCCTGGGCAACAGCGGTGTGCTCGATGCCGACGGACTGTTTGATGGCGGATGGATCGGTGACTGATTGAAACGCGGTTTCTGTTCGTCAGAGTCAACCGGCGTGCATGCGAATGACGGATGCGCGCCGGTTTGACGTCCGAACCATTGACAGCACCGCAGTGGGTGACAGGACCGCAGTGGGTGACAGGACCGCAGTGGGTGACAGGATCGCAGTGGGTGACACAACAGCAGCGAGCCGATGTGCACGCCAAACGACCAGCAGGCAGACCGCTTATGTATCGGTGCCAGTGTTGAAAGCCGACAACCGAACGGTCCGATAGAATTTGGTTTATGATTGAGATCGGAATTCACGATCTTCGCTTTTACATCAGCCTTACCGGTGAATCGCCTCCACATCGCAGCCCCACATTGCAGCCCCGCATTGCAGCCCCACATCGCAGCCCCACATTGCAGCCCCGCATTGCAACTCTGTCAGCAAATATGAAAAAAATCGTATCCCCCATCCGTACCATTCGGCTTGCCTTACCACTGATCGCGATGATGCTCACCTTTGGTCATTGCGTTGCGAACGAAACCATTCGTGTACTCTGTTACAACATTCACTACGGGCAGGGCACGGATGGGATTTATGACGTAGAGCGTTTGGCAAAGGTGATCAATCAGTCGCGTCCTGATTTCGTTGCATTGCAGGAAGTTGATGTCGGGGTCAAGCGTTCCGGACGAGTGCACCAAGCCCGACGACTTTCAGAACTCACCGGCATGGCTGTTCGCTTTGGGCCGACACAGCACTACGAAGGTGGACTTTTTGGCAACGCAGTTTTGACGCGTCATGCGATTCTTGATGTTCACATCCAACCTTTGCCCTATACCGAGAGCACTCCGGAAAGAACAACCTATCCGCGTGGTGCGATCGCCGTGACCGTTCGCACAGCTGACAACCAAAGCCTGCGTTTTATCAGCACCCATTTCCAACACAACGTTGCAGAAGACCGCGTCGCAGAAGCCAAGGCAATCAATCAGCTGTTCGCAGGAGAGAAAGATTCGATGCCGACAATTCTGGCGGGCGATATGAACGCAAGACCGGAGGCTGAACCCGTTAAGACCCTACTCGCAAAATGGAAATGTGCCATCGAAGATGTACCGGTCGCAACCTCACCTGCAACAGATCCGAGGTCGCGTATCGACTACATTTTCTATCGAAAGCCCGACCGTTTTCGTCTGCTGAGCACCAAAGTGATCGAAGAATCATTGGCATCCGACCACCGCCCCGTTTTTGCCGAATTGGAATTACTGGCCCCGCAACAGCCGTGAACCATGGAAGCACGGTATCAGCTGGAAACAGGTACATTTTCGGAGCCAGCTGCGAGGGGATTCAGACCGCGTTTGAATCCGAACACGACCTGCTACCGTTTCTGCTGATAATAGTTTTGGACTGCGGTTGCCGTGATTTTTCCCAGCGTGATGTAACCCTCAGCGGTGTAGTGTGTTCCATCGGCCCCTTTGGGCAATTGGCCGGGAAAGAGAGTCGTTACCTCGGAGATTTCGCGTCCAGCCCGATTCTGAGCCGCGATCACCCCCGCGATGTACGGCCGTTTTCCGAAAAGCTGCCTGAGTTTGGCAAGGCTCGCATCATTGAGGAACTTCAGTAACACCTCGACTGGCAGATTCTCTCCCGCCACGTCCTTCACCTGCAGCTCCTTGATTGTGTCACGGTCTTCATCACTCAGTTTGGCGTTGAACGCCTTGATGAGTCCGTCGTCGTCCGTGTAGCTGGGCACAAACACAGGTAAATCCGGCACGCCCAGATCCGAACGCAGATCTGAGATCAGCTGTTTGAAAGTTTCATAGTATTCCTCTGCGAGAACCTTTTTCGTGCCATCAGCCCCCCCCTGCTTCCAAAAGAAACCGCAAAATTCTGGCTTCGAGATTCTCTTGGCTTCGGTCACTGCATTCATCAAATCCTTGTAGAGCGATCCTTTCTCGCCATCAAAGGTAAGACTTGCCCGCTCCCGGGACCAGTCTTTTTCAAAACCACGAATCCCCGTACCACCAATGGAGACTTTGATGATACCAATGGTGTCATCCGGCCAGAACTCGGCAAGCTGACGGGCGAACGAAACCCCCGGACCGAATCGTTGCGTCGGCACAAAGTACTCCCATCTTCCATTGGCCCAAATCCGAATCCGCTCATGCTTTTCAGTAAAGGGAGGCTTCAACTCATTTGCCCGAGCGGTGCCGTGCATGTTGGATTGTCCCATCAAGACAAAAACGCGAAACTTCCCGTTCTCAGGAATCGCCGCTTCGCCACCGCCCATCGTGTTCACCTGCTTGAATCCTGCCGTCCTCCACGGATCAGCAGCAGCCTGCGACTTACCATTTTCAGCCGGTGCAGAATCTGATTTTCTGCGTCTGTTCTGGAGGAACTCCCGCAAAGCGAGCAACTCCGCGTCGTCCAGATTGCCGTCTTTGTTGGCGTCGGATTTCGGGAAGCGTTTGATGAGCTGACTCTTTTGCTTCTCCGTGATCTTGGACACCTGAGCCGACGCGGAAGGAACACCCGCGACCAACAGTACATGGAACAAAAATAACGAAATACCAGACATCATCTTCACAACGCTTCTCCCTGCGATTGACCACTGAAAATATCATTTGATGGGTTCCCCCTGAAAAGCACCGACAATTGGTATCGCAATTGGACTCAACAATATTTGCCAATTCGAAATCAGGTCCCGACCCCGCCGTCAGCTGCATGGCAGGATTAAGGTGCTCTTTTGTATTGCGGTACTCTTTTGAATCATGACTGTCACCGTACCACACTGTTCATTATGAGCATGGACTCGATCGAGGACATCAAACCAGGATTTTCCTGAAATTCCAGAGTTCCCTGACGCGGTAAATCAACCGATCCGGAAATAACGTTGTGCCTGATCCAGCCACAGGAATGCCCGATCAACCGCAGTGCCTGACCGTTGATGAACTGACCGTTGATGAACTGGCCATTGATGAACTGGCCATTGATCAGTCAATGACGAGTAACTCGCTTGTACGGCTAACCCATCGTTTCGATGATCAAGGTCTTTTGCTGCTTGATCTGCACAATCGAAATCCGTCACAGCATGCTTGCATGAAAAGCGGTCAAAGATGGTTTCCGGGCCCGCTTGGGTTAGCGTTCTGCTGGCGGCACAGACTTGGAAATAGAACCAGAATCCGGTGAGAAACGGAAGTTACGGACAGCGATCTCACCGTGAGCAAACGTCAGCATGACCATATTTTTGTCACGAGCGAGTGCTTCATGACGGATTTCTGCTTGAAAATCGCCAATGCTAAGCACAGCCTGCGTTCCTTTCACGTCGAGTTTCACTGGCACCCACTTATCGTTGACCACCGACAGAGCAGGCATTCCTTTGGGCTGGATCGTGTCACCTTTGTTCTGCTTCGAAGACTTGGTTGCCCACGCAATCAGACGCGTAGGAACCTTGGACGGCCCCGCGGGTGCATCGGGACGTTCATCCGCCATGGTGACCCGGAAGATGTGGCCGTCACCATTAAGCGTCAACACAACACGCTGACAATCCTTGGCCTTCATTTCAAATTGAATTTTGGCATCTTCAAATTTCCGAGGCCACTTCAGAATCGGTCCATGGTTCTTGAATTTCTTGAACAAGACGGGGTCGGCCACACAACTTGCGACTCCATCTACAAACTGCCATGCCCCGCGTTCTGCCTGCCGCCCTTTGAATTTTGCATCACCAAAATCGTCGACAAATGCATTGCTGAGTTCATCGCCTGCAGAACAAGTCCCGAAAATCAGAATCGCCATACAAATCGATACAGAGGTTTTCATATTCAAACTTGAACTCATTAGAAAATACGAGGGATAGTTCAGGTGCTAGCTTGGAATCTCGAGCAAGACATTCAACCCACCGGTTGCTGCCAGTTTAGTTCATCTCAACCATCTTTTTCGCCCAGAAAAATAGCCATCATGGTTAAATGTCTTGGGCAAGCCTCAACCAAGGTGTTTGGATCAACGTCACCGGCGTTAACGCCTTTGCCTCCGCCCATTTCATTTTTTCCCGTCAGATTTTTCAGTAAACGGCAGCAGGAACTTGTGCAGCGATTGCACGAGCTACAATGTGCAAGTCTCACCCGCGTACCAGCCGAGCCCCCCTATCAAACGAGCTTTAAAAACCCAGAGAGATAAGGGCAAGCATCACGTGAGACAAAGCCTTGGAATGCAATGCATGACGTATCGATTCCTGGCAACCATCGTGGGTACACCAACGAGTTGCCTGCATACCCCGTAAAACAGTCCAGAGAAACCAGGTGAATCTTTTTTCAAAAGCATGTGTGGCAGCCGCGTTTGCCGTGTCATTTTCGCCACTTGCCAATGGCGCAGAACTGACTGTCAAACCTAACGTCATCATTATTTACTCAGATGACCATGGCTACACGGACCTTGGCATTCATGGAATCGACGACAATGTCGACACCCCCAACATGGATGCTTTGGCGAAGGGCGGTGTTTTGATGAGGTCTGGCTACAGTTCGGCACCGCAATGTCGCCCATCGCGATGTGGCTTGATGGCCGGTCGGATTCAAAACGAGTTTGGATTCGCAGACAACAAAATGGACGCGGGTGCGGGCATCGGCAATCTGCCAAGTGTGTACCCCGAAAGAACGGACATGGCTGGCAAGCCACTGCTCACGATCGCAGATCGCATGAAGGCACTCGGCTACGTCACTGGTTTCTCAGGCAAATGGCACTGCGGCCCCAATGATGACCCAAACAAACAGTACGATCCTCGCAGTCGCGGCTTTGACGAGTACTGGGTGGGTACGATGACAACGGGAAGCACCAACCTTGATCTCAAAGGCAACTTGGTTCCCCACCAAAAGAAATCAACGTGGCCCAAAGAGCTGCAAAATCGAGTCATCCTGCAGGGCAAGTTTGCCGAGGCTTTCGTCACTCGCAACAAAACCAAGCCGTTCTTTCTGTATTTCCCCATCTACGGGCCACACGTGCCAATGATCCGGAAAACCGACCCGTATTATCAGAACTTTCCCAAGCAGACCTATCCACAATACAACGATGCTCAGAACGATGTCCGAAGGCAGGGCCTGGCATTACTCAAAGCCATGGATGATGCCGTCGGCAGTCTGGTTCAAACTCTGCGAAACAATGGGCTTGAGGAAAACACATTGATTCTGTTTGCCGGTGACAATGGCGCGCCGGGAAAGCAAACCCACAACAGCCCCATTGGCAGCTGGAACGGATCCAACAACGTCCCGATGCGAGGTATGAAAGGTTGGCTTCATGAAGGTGGTATCCGTGTGCCCATGTTTGCCTACTGGAAAGGGAAAATCCAGCCCGGGCAAGTGATCGATGAAATGGTCACAACACTTGACTTCACTGCGACCACAGTGAGCTTGGGCGGAGGTGAAATTCCTCCCGAATTCGATGGCATTGATTTGATGCCTCGCTTGGCAGGTGCTGCTACTGAACTCAGCCGTAGCCAGCCCATGTACTGGGACTTCTACACCGGGCAGGCAATCCGCGAGGGTGACTGGAAACTGTGGCGAAAGGATGAAACAACCGTCCTGTTCAATATCGCCCAAGACCCTGCCGAACTGACGAACCTGGCCTACCAGAAGCCCGAACTCGTCAAGACGCTGACCGAGAAGCTTGACAAGTGGGTCGACTCACTACCGGCAACAGCCCGCTACGATCCGGAGAAACGTGGCAAAAACATGGTCAGTGCACTCGGCGGTGCGCCTGCAGATGTCAAACCGGACCCTCGTTATCTGATCCCTTACGAAAACCCAGTCGCGACACCCTATCCCGCAGCAGTCGTGACACCGGGTGGTCCGACAGTTGCCCCAGTCGCAGCAAAAACATCCAGCTCTGCTCAGCCCCCCCGCAAAGCCGGTCCGCAGCGTTTGGGGAATCCCAAGGATGCGATGCGAAAGAACAATCGAACTCAGCGGGACCCCAGCAAACTATTCCAACGGCGTGACCAAAACCAGGATGGTGTCGTCACGCTTAAAGAGTTCATTGGTGATCCGACAAATCGCAATGTGCCCGCCCTGACGAAGATGTTTCGATCACGAGACGCCAACAACGACCAACGTCTAACACTGGAAGAAATGCAGAACCCGGCAAAGTAGTGAACCTGTTTTCCACTTCCAATATTCCTTTGGTAAAATCATGAGCAGCATTGAGGATAAACAATACGACACACTTTGGATTATCGTCAAATCCCTGTACCGCGCCAGTTTGCTGGGATTTGCGCTCCTCACGCTGAGCCTGCCAATCGTATTCATGACTGACCAGATTTATCCCCTTCACAATGCCATTATCCCGATGGATCGATTGACTTACAATGCCATGATGTTTCGCGTTCTTGTGGACATGAAACTCTTAGTATTCATCTTCCTGCTGCTACCGGCGATTGGCCTTCACTGGACATTGCGCAAGGAACAACCCAAGCCTAAAATGTCAGGTTCCTCTTGATAAGACACAAAGCATTCCTGAGCATCGCATCCCTGTGCGTCCTCGGAATTTCATTCTCGCTGTTTGCCGTGATCAGTGCTGCGCAATTCCAGCGCGGGTTCATGGGTGGGCGTGGCCCGGTTGCCAATCGCAACGACTACCCTACGTGGACACTCGACAAAGGTTTTGAAGAGGATGTCTTTACCTTCGCGCGGATTCAATACGATTCCATGCAATACCGTCCGGGGCGACAATGGGACAATGACTTCCCGGATTGCGACTGGAATTTTTCCGCGCGATTACAGGAACTGACATCGATGAAAGTGGATCCCAACGGCAAGGTACTCCGATTCACTGATCCCGATCTGTGCGACTATCCTTTCATTTTCATGTCGAACGTGAACGAGATGATTCTAAGCCAGCAAGACGCAGAAGCATTACGACACTACCTGCTCAACGGCGGATTCATGATGGCAGACGACTTCTGGGCACCTGGTGGATGGCGACACGTCTACAAGGAAATGAAACGAGTGTTTCCGGATCGCGAGCCCCGCGAACTTGGGCCAGAACACGAAATCTTTCATCTCGTTTACGACCTCAAAGGCGTACCACAAGTTCCCAGCATTCGCGCATGGCAACGCGGTCAGACGTTCGAATACTGGCACGGTGATCCAGAAGGCGATGAGGCTCCGCACTTCTGGGGTTTCTTTGACGACTCGAACCGCCTGATGGC
>PKCN01000290.1 GCA_002862205.1 Planctomycetaceae bacterium
TTGGTCTTGGTCTTGGTCTTGGAAACTTCTGTTCCCTTTCCAACTTTTCCCTTTCCAACATCCTTTTGCCTTTTCATCCAGGCAATCACATCTTCCTTGGTCGCCTGCCCGTTCTCGATCTTTTCGCGTACCTCTGGAGCTTTTTCCAGCAATTGCTGGTAAGCCTTTTCGAAGTCCGCATCAGATGGTCCGGCGGTTTTTTTGTCGCCAGCGGAAGCAGGTTTTTCTTGCGCAAGGACGATGACCGGAGAGGCAATCATGCACAGGGTGGCAAACAGAATGATGGATTTCATGGATGTTCTCTTGTTGTTGTGATGGTTTGATGGATCGCGAGTCATATGAGGTGACGTCAACCATGGGTGAGTGATGAATTTCGACTATTTGTTTTGAGCCGCTTGATAGATTTCCGTGGCTTGTTTCATCGTCAGGGTGCCTGACTTGACGAGGCCACCGAGTTGTTTTCTGAGTTCCACGAGACGTTCCTGCTTGGTGGCTTGTTTTGACTTTGAACCGGCTGCCTTTGAACTTATCGGCGATGTTTGTGGATAGACATCGGCAGCAACTTGTTCGGGCGTGCGTTGATGGCCTTGATGGAGGCAATAAAGATGAGTTGCTGATCGCAGAATCAATGATGAACCGGCGACAGCAGGAGACGCGAAGAAGCGTGCATTGAGTTCATTTTCGATAACGGAATCAGGCACCGATTTGGTGGCCGCCAGTACACGGACATCGCCGCTTTTACTTAGAAAATAAAGTTTGCCGTCGGCGAGTAAAGGAGATGCCCAGTGGTCACCACCCAACCGTTTTTTCCAAAGCTCTTCTCCGGTCTTGGCATTCAGACAGCGTGCGATACCACCTTTGTCTGTGACCAGAAACATCAGGTCACCAAGAATAACAGGCGAGGGGATATGGGGTGTACTTCGTGTGGTCGACCATGCCACGTGAGTATCGGTAACATCACCTGTTCCGTCAGGTCGAATCGCCATCAGGTAACCGGTCAGGCCACTGGTGAAGACATAGACAAGGTCATGGGCATAGAGTGGACGCGCGGCAACATTGAAGCCACCAGGGTGTCGCACTCGCCATAATTCTTTTCCGGTCTCAGGATCGTATGCAATGGTCGCTTCGCCTGCAGGAGCGATCAACTGCCGTTTACCGTTCACCTCAATCAGCTTCGCTGTCGCAAAGGCTTTTTGACTGTCGCCGGGCTTGCCTCCCTTGGATCGCATGCCCCTTTTCTGCAGCAGGGATTCGAAGTCGGAATCAATGTCACGGCTCACTTTCCAGCGTGTTGCTCCTGACTTTTTGTCGAGGGCAACAAAGAACTGTTCATCGGTGCCGTCGTAGGCGACATAAAGATTTTCATCATCGACGATTGGTGAAGATCCTTGACGTACTGGTTGATAAACCCGCAAGTCACGGCGTTCCCAAATCTTCTCGCCGCTCTGGCGGTTCAGACATGCAATGCCTTGTGACCCATAGCTGACGTAGACGCATTCTTCTTCAACGACAGGCGTAGGGGTAGCCGGGCTGTTCAAGTGGGGTGAATCGTGAATGTAGGCTGGGTCAACTCGTCGTTGGATCATGTCAAAGACTTTAATGTCTTTCATGATCTTGCCACTGTCGAGATCAACGCACAGGGCACGGAGTTCCTGTTTGTCATCGCTACCTGTCGTGACCCAGATTTCATTGTCCCATACGACGGGCGACGACCACCCCTGATTCGCGATGGCAGTTTTCCAACGGACGTTTGATGATTCGTCGAACTCAGCCGGTAGATCAGCAGCAGGTGAAATGCCATCTCCCTCTGGGCCACGAAACTGGTTCCAGTGTTTTTCACTGGCGGTGAGAGCGGCCGGCAGAAAAATGACGAAAATGATTGATTTCAAATGGTGTTGAAACAACATGCTCATGGCGAAGGTATTGATGGAGGGAGTCGTTGGGTGGTGAAGTGACAATTGTGCGATGAAGGATTGGGAAGTACGGTTGGCGTGATTCATTTTGATGGTTCTGTGCCGATGATTTCAATGCCGGTAATCTTGAACTTGGTCACCTGGTTGGTTGCATGAGAGCACCAGCAGCCGACAAATTCACGCCCGATCGGCGAAGCAGGGAATTTTTCATTGATAACGCTCATTGCCTCAATCGGAAATTCCAGGCTGAATTCGTGTGTGTCCGGATCAATTGATTGGGTGAGGTCGATTTGCTGCTCATATTTTCCGGAGAATCCACCGTCGGGCTCATTGGTGGTGATGCCAACGACAAGGTCGGTTGTGGAGTAACCGCGGCCGGTCACTCGCAGTCTCGAACCAGCTTCCAGTACAACAGGCATGGTGGCTTGTTGGTTGACGGTCACGACCACCGACAGGCCAAAGCGGGACGGCAAAGCCCACAAGCTTCCCCGTTGATCATTCAGCGACGCAGCTTTTTTGTAAGCGATTGTGGCAGCTGTTTCGCTGATGCTTCCGTTGATGACGGCCAATTTCAATTTGCCACCGAGTTCCAGCAAGGATGGAATCCACTTGCCGTGCGAAGCCTCCGTTTGCAAATCACTTTTCCAACGATGAACCTGGTCAGCGCGTTTGACTGATCTCAGTTGGTTGGTATCACGCAGTGAGGCCACCACTTGGTGGTGCGGAACTACATTGACTGATTCTCCATCAGTTGTTCGCTTCAGAAGCACCTCTCCCTCATTGACTGTCAACTTGGTCGACTCGTCCCGCGTATTTACATTGAACTGCGTACCAACAACGCGCAATTCTGCGGCTTCGGTAAAGACCATCATGGGCTTTGAACTTGGCTGCGGTTGAACATCAGCCGAAAGGTTGCCCCGTTTCAATCGCAGGATCTTCTGTTCCTGTTCTGAGATGGTGATCAGGGACAAGCCATCCAGGGTGACGATTGTCCCATCGGTAAATTGCATGGTGACGGTCGATTCACCAGTCATTGTTTCGAGTGTGCCTCCTGTTAGAGGCTTATTGTTCTCGGTGATGATCTCGACCACTCCGTTTTCATGTGTCCATTCAATCGCACCGTGAACATTGATGGTTCTTGCGATGATTGAGGAACGTCCATTCTGCGAGTTTGTGTTGTACGACAGGGCAATCAGAATTGAGGCTGCCAGAGCAATCGCAGTGATTAGAAATCGATTCGTCAGTGATCGTGGGAATTGGCCTGACTGAGCAGTATCAGGTGCGCTCAATGAGTCGGTTGCCACTCGTGCTTGATCCTGCCGTGTCAGCAATTGTGACATGGTCGATTTGACGAACGCATCATGTTGCTCGTCGGCTTGTGCGTCATAGCCCAGCAACCGATGAATTTGAAAACTGTCGACTGAATTTTTAAGTAACTGCTCATCACCGGCAAAGTGCGTCTGCAATTCGATCATTCCATCGCTGGTGATCTCACCTTCCAGATAGTCATTCCAAAGCGTTTGAAATTCATTTTGATCTTTCATGATGCTTCTCCCGCACTTGCCATGTGTCTTTCAACACAGTCTTGCAGTCGTCGTCGGATTTTCCACAACTGTTTTTTGACTGCGGCCACGGATCTTCCGCTTTTCGATGCAATCTGTTCCAACGGCATGCTTTCGTTGTATCTCCACACGACAAAACGATTCTCTTGCTCGCTGAGAGATTTGACACACCTCTGTAACTGCGTCAGTCGCAGTTCCTGAAGTTCCGGAGTCGTGTTGCTGCGTCTTTCCAATTCCCGCTGCAGTAATTCGGGAGCAAACCTTGTGTGGTAGTCAGCGATTCGGCGTATCCGGGTAAGTTCGGACTTCAGTTGGTACCGTGCGATGGTGAACAGCCAAGCCGCGAAGTTGGTACCCAGCTGATATTTGTTGAGTTGAGAAAAGGCGGCAATCAGAGTTCGCTGAGCAACATCGTCGATATCGATGGCTGGCGGGGCCTGGGTTGCCAACCAGACTCGAAGTGGTCGCTCGAACTGTCGTACGACCCCCTCAAACGCAGAAACATCCCCCGCAAGAGTGCGGCGGACAGCTTCCTCAATCGAGGATTCATTGCAGGTTGAAGACTGGTTCATTAGTTGATGATGGCAGCAACATTCCCAGAGTTACCCCCCAAATGGAGAGTTTTCTGGAATCTTGGGCTGCTGTTGAATGGGCTGCTGTTGAAACTGAATGCGAAAGCCCGCAGCACACGAATTGACGGGCGGGAATCCATGAGCATTGAACGATCATTGGATTTCATGATCACTCGATGTGATGAATCATGCAATGTCGTATGAAGATAATTGTGCGGGAGGTGATCGCGGCTTCATTCGTGTTTCCTGATATGACACCGATGTTTCATGGTGGAGCAAGGTGACAAGTCTCGAGATGGGCACCTTTGAACGTCCAGCACAGGAATGCCTAGCAGTCGCCGCAGTTTATTTTGTCTTTGTTGGTTTGGCAGTCACGGTTTGGCAGTCACGGTTTGCTGGCAATGGGTTGCCAGCGTGCCGCGTCGCACCGCTGGTTGTCTGAGCTGGCACATCGCAGTCAACTCGCAAGCACGTAAACTCGTGTATCAAATCCTCAGTGTTTGTATCATTGTTTTTGTAACAAGATACACACCGTCTGTTACCCGTTCTGCACTGACTTGTACGCAATGAGCTTTTAGATTTCGGTCATCGATGTGGTTTGATGGTTGTTACTTTGAGTGAACTATGAATTGGGATATTCGGATCCGCTTGATTGTCGGTGTCGTCTTGATTGTCGGTGTGCTTGCCTCTGGTTTACTGCGTCTTTGGGCTGGTGCGTTGTTGGCGACCAAGGGAGAGACGAGATTTGCCTATGTGAATCGACCGACTGCTGCGGATCATGCACGTTGGGATCGAGAGGTAGCAGAAATCCAGAGGATCAAGCGTGGCGGTGAATTTTATGAACCACTTCAACTGTTCTCTGAGTTTCCGGGGGTCGATCACCCGAGCATGGTTGCAAATGCAGAGGTTCAAATCGCTTCAGAAACTTCTGTCGTTGGTATTAAGATTGCGGGTGAAGCCTTGGCATTTGTTCTCGATGGCATGGCAAATCCGAAAAAGCATATTGCCAACCTGCATGTTCACGGAACAGCGATCTCAGTTACTTACTGCAATTTGGTGGACTGTGTTCGAGTATTGGCCCAAGATGGTGAACAGGCACTTGCCCTGAGCGTGGGTGGACTTGATGTCAACAATCAGATGGTGTTGTTGTGGGAAGGAAAACGATACGGCCAGTCATGCTTGGAAATCCCATTGGCTGACTATCCCTTTGAACGGATGCAATGGGGAGAGTGGCTTTCTCAGTACCCGGAAACGAGAGTTTATACGGCTGCTGATGCTGACACCAAAAATTAGAAACTCAGTTCAGCCTGTCCGCACAAGTTTGCACTTTGATGTGAAATCATTTTTCTGCACCCATGCTTGGAAATTGATGGGTCGAGCTGTTGCTGATGGTTACGGGCTACCAGAGTTCGCTACCAGAGTTCGCTACCAGAGTTCGCTACCAGAGTTCTTTGCGTAGCCGCATCAGGTCAGGATAGGCTTCATCCTGGTCGCCGTACTGTTGTTTGAGTTCCTGAAGTCGATTTTTCAGCAGGCGGACAACCGATGCGTATTCCGGTTTGTCGTAAACATTGTTGGTTTCCTGCGGATCAAGCTTGAGGTCGTAGAGTTCCCAGCCAGCGGTGGAGGGTGGGAAATCACCTCTTCCCAAGCTGGCATCCAGTGGTAATCCATAAAAGAACACCAATTTGTACCGATCATTGCGGACTCCGTAGTGCCCGGGAATGTTGTGATGAGCCAGATGCATCCAGTAACGATAGTAGATGGCATCACGCCATTGCTGCGGTGTTTGGCCGGCGAGGATGGTGCGTAGGCTGGTTCCTTGCATCTTGTTGATTTCGGGTGCATCACTGGCCTGAGCGAAGTCGAGGAATGTCTGCGCGAAATCGAGATTGGAACAGAGTTGTGCGTCATTGACCGCGCCAGCAGGAATCACACCCGGCAGTCGGGCGAGAAATGGCATCTGCAAACATTCTTCGTAAATCCAACGCTTGTCAAAGTAATCATGTTCACCGAGAAACATGCCCTGATCGGCTGTGTAGATCACCAGTGTGTTTTCAGCGAGCCCGGTTCTATCGAGGTAGTCCAGGACACGTCCGACGTTTTCGTCGACCGCTTTGACGCAGCCGAGGTAATCATGCAGATATTTCTGGTAAGCCGCTTTGCCTTTTTCCTTCTCAGTCATTCCAGAAAGGTCAATTGATCCAGCGGGCCACTCAGGTTTTTGTACATCAGCGACCATCGTTCGGCGGGGGTGCAGTCTGCTTGTGATGGAGGTTCCCATATCCCTGGTGGCAGAAGAACGGTGCGAGAAATCTTCCCAAAGAGTTTCCGGCTCAGGGATTTCCACATCTGCGAGATATTTTTCGTGCCGATCTGCTGGTTCCCATTTGCCATGTGGAGCTTTGTGGTGCAGCATCATGAAGAATGGTTTTTGGTCGTCCCGTTGGTCGAGCCATTCCAATGCAAAGTCAGTGACAAGGTCTGTGTAATAGCCTTTTGTGCGTTTTGCAGTTTTCTTGATGCGTGATGAATAGGCGACACCGTCGGTTGAGGTGATGAAGACCGGGTTGTGGTAAAGACCCTGACCCGGTCCAACCTTCCAGTAGTCAAATCCCCACGGTGCGGAACGAAGATGCCATTTGCCAACGAGTGCTGTTTGGTAGCCAGAGTGCCGAAGTAGTTCGGCAACATTGGGAATACCTTTGTCGGGACCTGGGAAGGCATCAACCAGCGTCTTCACACCGTTGACGTGTGAATGCTGACCCGAAAGGATCACTGCACGACTGGGTGTGCAGATTGAATTCGTGACGAAACACTTGTTCAGTCGCATGCCCTCTTTGGCAAGTCGATCAATGTTGGGAGTTGGTGCGACTGTGGAGAGTCTGCCGCCATAGGCACTGATCGCATTGCATGCGTGATCATCAGACATGATGAACAGAATGTTGGGGCGGTCAGCAGCAAGGCTGGCTGAAACCATCACTTGCAGGGTCACTAGCAGAAAAAACAAGTATTTCATGACACAACTTGATTACGAACGGGTTGCTTAAGAGTTTGATTCAGCGATTTTGTGCGAATCAACAGTTTAGCTGCCCACGCCATTTTGCATACGCGCTGCATCGTCCTGTAACAAAATCACCAACCGGGGATTCAGGTTTTTGGGCGGATATCTGCTGAAGAAGATCGGTTTGAGCAAGCGATCTGGCAATGACGGTGGAGGCGTCCAGAGGCGATATGAAACCAAAGTAATCACCCTTTAAATGGCAATCACCCTATAAATGTCAGTGTGGTGGGTTAGATCGGTGAGAAAAGTTGTTTCACTGGCTGGCTTCTGCCATTAGAATAGAGGGCCCGCCTGTGTCCTGCCTGCTGTCTCAACTCTTCTCCTGTTGGGTGTTTGTCGTGTTTCGTTCGCGAATTCTGAACACAACTGGTTTGCGAAAGTTGCTCACTCCGGCACTCTGGTGCATGGTTGCCTTCCAGGCTTCGATGGGTTTTTCTGAGTCTGCAAGTGAACAGCTGAATTTCTTTGAGAAAAAGATTCGCCCCGTACTTGTTGAGCATTGTTACGAATGTCACGCCAGTGAGTCCAAGGAAGTTGGCGGCAAGATTTTGCTCGACAGTCGTGCGGGGGTGAGGGCTGGGGGTGAATCAGGCGCAGTGATCGTGTTGGGAAAACCTGACGATAGTCTCTTGATGCAGGCATTGCGTTACGACGGGATCGAAATGCCGCCTCAGGGAAAATTGCCGGAATCGGTCCTGAATGATTTTGCAAAATGGATTGCTCAAGGCGCATTTGATCCAAGAACAGAGTCATCCTCGAACTCTGTCCAAGGGACTCAGGATCTTGACTCGCTATGGTCATTTCAACCTCGGACTGTGTCACCAGTGCCACGGGTTGCCGATCAGGCTTGGCCACGTGGTCCCCTGGATCAATTCATGCTTGCTCGAATGGAGGCAGCCGGTCTGAAACCAACGACTGACGCCAGCCCCAGAGTTCTGGTCCGCCGGTTGTACTTGGATTTGACTGGTCTGCCGCCCACCGTTGAGCAGGTTGAGAGTTTTGTTCAGGACCATCGGCGGGAGGGTGCACGAGCTGTACAAAGATTGGTGGATCATTTGTTTGCCGAACCCCAGTTTGGAATTCGTTGGGGAAGGCACTGGTTGGATGTTGCCCGGTATGGTGAATCAAACGGTGACGATGGTCTGGGAAGAAATGCCACTTTCCCACACGCATGGCGGTACCGCGATTACGTCATCAACGCGATGAATCGGGATCCCGGTTATGACCATTTCCTGAGGGAGCAATTGGTAGGAGACCTTTTGAAGGCGAACGATGCTGAAGAAAAGAATCGCTATCTCGTGGCTACCGGGTTCCTTGCCTTGGGTTCCAAGCCTGCGTCGGCCATGAATGCCAACTTTGCGATGGATGTTGTTGATGACCAGATCAATGTGGTCAGCACTGGCATTCTTGGCTTGAGCGTTGCCTGCGCCCGTTGCCACGATCACAAGCATGATCCCATTCCAACTCGCGACTATTATGCGCTGGCCGGTATCTTTTCGAGCTCACAAACACTTTATGGGGCTGCGGGAAATGAGGCGCTGACAGCACCACCGACTGAGTTGCACGAGTTGCGATCAAAGTTGGTGGTTGACCAGACACGGCCTGATCGCAGTAAGCCACCGGTTTTTGCGGAGGGTTACAGGGAGGTCACTGAGGAGCTGCAGCCGGTGATCAGCGAATCACTGACAGAGCATCCGGAGAATTTGAAACCGGAATCAAAGCTGTCTTTCAACAACGCCGACTTTGCCAAAGTCAAAGAGACTGCACTGCATGGCGAATTCTTGGGCGAGGCTGAATCTTACAGCGTCTCATTCTGGTTTTGTAATACGCTGAAAAATGACGCGCGGCCGATCACCACCTATCTGTTTTCCAGAGCAAAGTTGGGGGACAAGGCTTTGCCGGGGGACCATCTCGGTATTGGCGGGAAACATGAAAAATCAGTGACTGGCAAGTTGTTTGTCTTCAATGGAAACGACAAGAAAAAGTCAATCAAAGGTTCGACGGTGATTCCCCCAAACTCATGGAACCATGTGGTTCTGGTGAGGCGTGGGGAGACTGTTGAGGTGTATTTGAATGGTCGACTTGAGTTGGATGACGAGCTTGAGTCGACATTTGGTGAGTCACGCGAATTCAGTCTTGCCCGCCGGAGTGACAAGTTTGCGCCGCTGCAGGGTAACGTTGGTAAGTTTGCCGCTTATGAGCGTGCTTTGGATCGCGAATCGGTCTTGAGATTACACACAGCGTCTGGCCAACCCAAAGGAATCATTCCAACACCTGTCGATGGGTACGCGATGGGTGTGCGTGAAAAATCAAAGCCTGCCGACATCAAAATCCATATCAATGGTGATGGAGCAAAAAAAGGAGACTCGGTGGTCAGGGGAGTTCTGACTGCCTATGAAACACTTCCCGCGGATGTCACTCCTCGATTCCTTCAGGGTTCATTCAAAGTGGGTGAAGGTTCAAGTGGGCGATCAGAATTGGTGGAGTGGTTGATACGCGATGAGCACCCTCATACTTCGCGGGTCATGGTCAACCGAATTTGGATGCATTTGATGGGGCGTGGGATCGTCGCCACGCCCGATGACTTTGGAGTCTATGGTGCCAGGCCTACCCATCCGCGGTTGTTGGATTATCTGGCCGAAGTGTTTGTCCGTCGCGGTTGGTCGGTGAAGCAGATGATTCGACAAATCGTCTTGTCACGGACCTACCAATTGGCCAGCCATCATGATTCTGATTCTCTGACCGCAGATCCGGACAATCGTTGGATGGCTCGTCACCAGCGACGAAGACTCGATGCTGAGTCTTTACGGGACAGCATTCTGCAGGTCACGGGAACACTTGATTACTCACCACAGCGGGGTTCTGCGATCGAGACAATCGACGCTTTGATTAACTGGCCACCGGGTGAAGCGACGAATCTGCATCGCGAATCAAATCATCGAAGCATTTACCTGTGTATGCTGAGACACGCACCTCCACCCGAGTTGGTAGCTTTTGACTTGCCCGATGCCGTTGGCATCACCGGTCAACGCGAGGTTACCACTTTGCCTACCCAGACTCTGTTTCTTTTGAACAGTGAGTTTGTGGTCTCGCAGGCAAGGATCTATGCGGGCAATTTGTTGGAGAGTGCAGAAACAGCGGGCCATGAAACAGTGGCAGAGCAGGTCCGGGTACGGAAAGTATTTCAAACCTGTTTCCAGAGGTTGCCCACGGAGGTCGAGTTACAGCAGTCGATGGATTATCTTGTAGCCATCGATGCTCACTTTACGAAAACGGAGCGCGACGCGGGCAAACGCAGGTACCGTGTTTGGCAGAGTTTCTGTCAGGCCATGTTGATGACGAACGAATTTCGCTATGTGGATTGATTACTGACATGATTTCACGACGACACATGCTGCAATCGGCATCTTGCGGATTTGGTTACCTGGCGTTGCAGTCCTCGCTGTGCCAAGCCGCGGGTCAGGTAGGAGCATCTCCGAAACCCTCAGGCCTTGCGATTCCAACTCGAGCGAAACGAGTGATCTTTTTGTGCATGAGTGGTGGTCCGGCACAAATGGATACCTTTGATTACAAGCCGCAGACAGGTGACAAGAAACATCCTGGATCTGCAGTTGCGTTTCAGCAACATGGCGAGAGTGGTTTATGGGTTTCGGATCTATTACCCGAAACGGCCAAACATGCGGATCGACTTTGTGTGATCAATGGGATGCATGCTGACACTGGCAATCATGCTCAGTCTTTTCTGCAATTGCATACGGGTGAGCGATTGAGGAAACGGCCCAGCATGGGATCCTGGATTTCTTATGGCCTTGGCAGTGAAAATGACAATCTTCCAAGTTTTATCAGTCTCAATGCCGCCAAACCGTCAGTTTATTCCAGTGCGTTTTTACCAACGCAATACGCTGGCACCCCGATCGGTACTAACGGCGAGAATATGTCTGCGGCGACCATTCGTGACATTGCTGGTGATCATCTTCCGAGTGCAGTCAAACGGCAGCAACTCGATTTTGTGCAGCAAATGAATCGCAAGCACGCGTTGCAACGTTCGGGAGACCAGCACCTGGAAGGGGTAATTGAATCGATGGAGTTGGCATTCCGTATGCAATCGGCCGCTCCGGAGCTATTAGATTTGAGCAACGAAACCGAGGCGACGTTGCAGCGTTATCGGGTCGGAAAAAAATTGTCGATTGGTACCTGCAGGCCTACTGACTTTGGCAGGCAGTGTCTTCTGGCACGCCGATTTGCCGAAGCGGGTGTGCGGTTCATTGAGCTGAATCATGGTGGCTGGGATCAGCACAAGAATCATCGCCGTGATTTGAAGGCCAACTGTGAAACCACTGACGCGCCCATTGCAGCCTTGTTGGAAGATCTGACCGCCCGTGGACTGATGGATGACACTTTGGTGGTGTGGGGTGGCGAATTCGGACGACCGGGCTTGACCCCTGATGATGGAAAGGATGAAACCGGGCACAATGCCAAAGGGTTCACTTTCTGGTTGGCAGGCGGGGGAGTCAAATCAGGTTACGTTCACGGCAAGACCAGTGAAACAGGTGCCAAGGCGGTCGAAGGGAAGGTGCACTTCCGTGATTTGCATGCAACGATTCTGAATCTGATGGGCCTGGATCATCGAGTTCTGAACTTCCAGCACGAAGGTCGTCTCCATCAACTGACCGGCCCGGAAGAGGCAAAGGTTGTCACAGAATTGTTTGCTTGAATGCTGCGTTTGCTTGGATGCTGTGCCCGTGGTCTCGTTGCCTGTGGGCTCGTTGCCCGTGGGCTCTTTGCCCGTGGGCTCTTTGCCTGTGGTCTCGTTGCCTGTGGTCTCGTTGCCTGTGG
>PKCN01000043.1 GCA_002862205.1 Planctomycetaceae bacterium
TTTTTGTCGGTTGCAAGGCCAGGATCCCGATTCATCTCAGGTCGGATCCTGGCCTGTGGACCGCGAATACCGCCACACCTGACATGAAGTCAAGCCGGATGCAAATACAAATCTGCTCCCAGCAACAGAGAGAAGAACGCGGACAGGCTTGACACTCCTCGCACTGTCTTTTCGTAAAATAAAAACCATCTCTTTTTTGTGCCTGCCTCGCCCTGACAAACCTCGCTGACCTTTTCCGACTCGCCGATGGGCTTCCAACGCACTATGATTCCCTCATCTCATCAAGCCTGTTGATGTTTTCGAGACTCTCAGTGAGCGAACCATGATCCACGTTTCCCCCTGCCGATTGCATTGCCTTTTCCCAACACTGATGATTGCGGCATTGCTTCTTTCGGGCTGCAAACCAGAAACCGCTATCGATTTAGTATCACCCACTGAGGCAGCGTCCACCAGCTTAACAGCGAATGCTGCAGGTGAAACGAAAGGGTCACGGAAACCGGAAAGTGACAACAAGAACGTTGTGATCACGGGTGACCTGAACTCTGTAGATTGGCAAGCACACGTTGGAAAGCAAGTCGTGATCGAAGGCGACTTGGTGATCGTCGACACGTATGACCTGGCTCGCCGTGGTCAAATCAAGGTGGCACGCGGTCGTCTCCATGTCCCAACCACACAAGTCGATCCCAATGATGCCAATCCTGACCAAAATTCCTTCGAAGGTGGTAGCAATGTTGCCAAAGTGACGGAAGCGCAGAAAAGAAATGACGGTGCAAGCATCATCATTGATGATGACACTGCCGATCAAAACGTCTTTCCCCTGCCGCTGTTTCCGGAGCTCGGTAAAAATCATCCAACGGTTCGCCTCGGATCGATCGTTCACGGGGTCTCCGGACGCCTGACAAAACAGCAAAACAGTTGGGTGATTCAATCAGAAAAACCGCTTCAGTGGTCACCCCAGCAGCGTCCCGAAAGGCCCGATCTGGGCGATGCAGACATCACCCTTGCCAGTTTCAACGTACTCAATTATTTCACCACGATTGATGATGGTCAGAACGATGCCCGAGGTGCAGATTCCGAATCCGAGTTGTCTCGCCAGGAAGCCAAAATCACGGCGGCCATTCAGGGATTGCAAGCCGACGTGATCGGATTGATGGAATTGGAAAACAATATCGATGCCGAGGAACGTCTCATCGCCGCACTGAACAAAAAGCTGGGAAAAAACGTCTACAAGGGCTGCGGAATTCCAAAAGGGTTTGACGAGTCGCCCGGTGGCGACGATTCAATTCGCGTTGGCATCATCTACCGCGCCGATCGAGTCTCTCCTGTTGGCAAAGTTTCAATTGTCGATGACAAGGCATTTTCCATTGCCCGAACGCCAGTCGTACAAACCTTCGTTTCCACGCAAGGAGGCAGACCGTTCACCGTGATCGTCAATCACTTCAAATCCAAAGGCGGGGCAAGTAGTGCCAACGCAGAAAACAAAGACAAAGGTGATGGACAAGCTGCATACAACGCGGCCCGCCGCGCGCAGTCATTGGCAATTTGTGATTACATCAAACAGAATCATCAGAACACCGAACAGTCTCGTGCGCTCGTCATCGGAGACCTGAACGCCTACCAACAGGAAGATCCGATCGATGCTCTGCGTGCCAATGGTTTAGTCGATTTGCACGACCGAGTACCCCAGTCAGCCTCTTCCGAGTCTGTCGGTACCGAATATACGTTCGTCTATTACGCTCAATCCGGCAGTCTCGATCACGCGTTTGCTACCGCCTCACTCGCAGCCGACGTGACGGGCGTTTCGATCTGGCACATCAATGCTGACGAACCTCGTTTCATGGACTACAACCAGGAATTCAATCCCGAGGCAGTCTACTCTGCCGATCCCTACCGCAGCTCCGACCACGATCCCGTGCTGATCGGGATCCGGAAATAGTCCCGTGACGTTTTCACCCTGACCTGTGTTCCAGACTGACCTGTGCTCCACCCTGCCCTGTGCTCCAGACTGACCTGTGTTCCAGACTGACCTGACTTGGACAAGATCCCTGACCTATCAATGGGTACTGTTTTCTCTTTTGATACCCAAAGCCAGCGGGATCTTACTGACGTCACAATGTCGCTCATTCGAGTGGAAATCGATCGTGCCTGCTTCGAACATTGGTAGGCTCGAAACATCTCGATTTTCCAGGTCGCGTTACAACCAAACGCGGCCATTTGTCTTCATTTTTCGCAGTCTGTTCCCCGGATACTATTCCTGAAAACAACGCTGCAGCCAGATTGATCACCAATCGTGCCACTGCATTTTTCAGGCTTTCCAATCCGGCGAAAACTCTATTTCTGTTTCTTCTTCTTGGCGAACCGCGCAGCCGAATAGCCTGCTTCACGCCGAGTGGATTCAAGTTGCCTCTTCATTTTCTCAAGTTGCCCGGCATGTTTCGAGTCCTGAGCCAGGTTATTGAATTCACCTGGATCGTTTTTCAGGTCATAAAGTTCCATGCCTCCCTTGCCATGATCCCACTGCGTGAATCGCCACTGCGGGGTGCGGATTGACTCACCACCACTGCGACTGATCGTGAAGGCAAGCTCTTTTTTCCAATCATCGGATTTGGGATTTTTGAGCAGCGGTAACATGCTTTTTCCCTGCAGTCGGCGCGGTGCCGTCAGCCCAGATAAGTCGGCGAGGGTTGGATAGAGATCAATCAACTCCGTGATGTGTGCCGTAGCCTTGCCATGCTGGTTCTTCATCCACGGAACGCTGACAATGAATGGCACACGGGTCGCCTCCTCAAACAGATGCTGTTTCTGAAATTTATGATGGTGTCCCAACAGGTACCCGTGGTCGCTGGTGAACACAACAATGGTGTTGTCCGCTAGTCCCAGTTCCTCCAGTTCATCAAGCACCCGACCGACTTGTGCATCCATGAAAGAGATGCTGGCGTAGTAGGCCTCGAGCAGCCCCTTGTGCAGTTCGGGTGTGACGCCATAACTGGTACTGTTACGTTTGTAATCGCGAATGATTTTTGGAACGTCCTCCAGATCGTCCTCTGGCACCACGGGAGCAACCATGGCTTCGCGGTCATAGCGGTCGAAGTATTTTTTGGGCGCAACCAACGGCACATGGGGCCGCACAAAACCGCAAGCCAGGAAAAACGGCTTGTCCTTGTGCCGTCTAAGAAAATCAATGGCGTGACTGGCGGCCATGCCATCGGCGTGCATCAGATCATCACCTTCTGCCACGACGCCAGTAAAGTTCTGTGAACTCTTATTTTTGGGTGACCAGTTCGTCTTTTCGCCTGAAGCATTCTGCTCGGGGGCCTTGATGTTCACTACCTCGTCCCACGAGTGTGGATCATCGCGTTCAGCGGTTCCCGCGATAATTTCACCCGGAATGCCCATATGGTAAATCTTGCTGATTCGACCCACATGGTAACCGTTCTTTCGAAACAGCTGAGACATTGTAAGCACGTCGGGCATATTGCCCCGGAGTGTGCCGATGTTACCCATCGTTCCATTGGTGTAGGGATACAACCCGGACATCAGCGATGCACGGGACGCGCCACACACCGGATACTGACAGTGCATATTTTCGAACCGAATTCCGCGATCGGCCAGTTTGTCCAGTTCCGGTGTTTTGCACTGAGGGTGCCCGAACCCGCTCAAGGCGGTGTTGAGGTCGTCCGACATCAAAAACAAAACATTCGGCTGATCCTCTGCCCACGACGTCGTGACAGTCATGCTTCCAGCTATGAGAGTCAGGCACAATAGAAATCGAGTGAATCTGGTTCTTATCATTTTTAGTTTGATCACGGTTCTCGGTGAGTTCGAGTTGCAATATTGTTGACAAGGTGCGACTGTTTTTGCCCGGAGTAAACCGGGTTTCAAGACGCAGAGTCTAACGGCACTGCCACAAAATGGGGCTGCTGTGTGATGTGGAAGCCGCAAACTTGGCTCCCATCCATATTAAGCGAAAAAGACTGAATGTTACTCTCATATTGGAAAAAGAGACATGCAAAACGAACATGGAAAATGGACTGACCTGACTAATGTCGCATTCGCGGCAAGATCAGCAAACGACGTCAGTCTCACTTTCTTGAGCATTCCACCAAACTTCAAGCAGCAACACGGTGAGGGAACCGACCGGTCAGGGTCACCTACTGCGGCCGAAATCTCAAAATTTCACTCCGAAGTCAACCAAAGTATCGTCAAAATCTGTATCTTCGCTGATCACCAAAAGTTGTTGTCCATCCACAACTGCAGTATTCTGGCATGATTGAGTCGGCGACAACATTCCTACCACCTGCAAAGCCATGGCCCGTCAATCCACCTCTCCAACGTTGAACCCACAACGTCGACAATTCTTGAAGGGTGCTGGAGTGGCAATGGCCCTGCCGGTGATGGAATCGATGACGTCTGGGCGTGCCGAGGCGCAGGCTGCGTCCAATGCATCCGGCGTGAAACGCATGGTCGTCTTTTCAAATGCTTTCGGAATGTACCCCTCTGCTTTCTTTCCCAAGGAAGCTGGTGCCGCCTATCGCATGCCGGAATTGCTTTTGCCGCTTGAGCGTCATCGCCATGAAATGACGATTTTTTCGAATCTGGATCATGGGCTCAACATTGGTCATGCGGGCACCCCAACTTTCCTCAATGGCATCGAGTCGAAAAATGCCCGCTACCATTCAGACGGAAACATCAGTGTCGATCAGAAAGCAGCCGAGTGGCTCAAAGCCACCACACGATTCCCTTCGCTACAAACCAGGGTTCGCGGCGCTAAGAACAGTTTGAGCTGGACACGTAACGCGGTGAACCTTCACGGGATTGGCTGCAAGGATTTGTACGACAAACTTTTTCTCGATCTTGATGCAAACAGTCGTACCCAGCAGGATCAACGTTACGAGCAGGAAACGAGTATTTTGGATGTTGTCCGCGAGCAGGCCAAAACGGTACACAAAGGACTTGGCAAGAACGACCAACGCAAGCTTGACGAGTATCTGAATTCTGTCCGAAGTCTGGAAACGCGTTTCGCTCAGGAATCGCAATGGCTCCACAAGAACAAACCCCAGACCAGGTTGCGGGTGCCCCAAGACAAGTTCCAGAGAATCGAAGACGAATACGATGCTCATATGGAGTTGCTGGCGCTTGCCCTGCAGACTGATTCCACACGAGTCATCACGACTGAGTTTGGGATGAAACCAGGCGACCATGATCTGTCCCTGATCTATCATGCCTACTCGCATCACGGTGAGTTACCGGAACTTGTAAATGGCCTCATCACCATCGAAAAACACCAGATGGAATGTGTGGCCCGTTTTCTGGATCGCTTGAAAGGCACTGAAGATCCGCTCAATGGTGGGACTCTACTTGACCATACCATGGTGCTGTTCGGCTGCGGTATGGCGACCGGGCACCACTCGAACCGGAATCTGCCAGTGTTTCTTGCGGGTGGAGGTTTCAAACATGGTGCGCACTGCACTTCTCCCGAGGATAAAAAGGTCAAGGTACCCCTGTGCAATCTGTTGCTCTCGATGCTCCAGAATTTCGGTATTGAGACCGATCAATTCGGGACGAGCACCGGAACTTTTACGCAACTGGAAATGGCGTGATCGTCATGTCGACCCACCAGGCGAGTAAGGGTGAAAAAGAGAACTGTCGATTACACACCAGCAGAACCAGATCTGTGCGCCTTCTCGTCGCTTGGGCAACCAGTTTCGTGTTTTGCCTGGCCTCAGGGAACGCTTCCCTCACGGTCGCATCCGACAATGCCTTTGCTCCTCGCGGTTTCCTGAAAACTTACTGTTACCAATGCCACGGTAGCGAGAGTCAAAAAGGCGACCATCGTTTTGATACACTTCCCTCCGGTCGAATGGATGCCAGCGACATTGCCAGCTGGCAAGCGATTCTTGATGTCCTTCATCTCGGAGAAATGCCACCGCGCAGGGACGGCATTGAACAGCCTCCCCTGGACCAGGTTCGTAGCTTTATCGGCCAACTCGAACAACAGCTCGCAGCGGCCTATGCAGCGGAAAACAGTACGGGTGGCAAAACCATTTATCGGCGCCTCAATCGGTTTGAGTACCGCAACACGATCCGTGACCTGCTGGGAATCAACACGGCTTACGTCGATCCGACCGAATCGTTCCTGCCAGATGAAGAAGAACAGGGCTTGGACAACATTGGCCGGACCCTGGTGACCTCGGACCATTTCCTGCAGCAGGCAATGCGTGCAGCCGAGCAAATGATCCAACGGGCGACGCACTTCGAGCAGCGACCAAAAACGATCCTCCGTTCGATCGACGGACCAGTGATGAAACGCAAGGGAGGGACACTCGCACAGGCGTCCCGCTTGATGAATCCCTATGATGAAATCTTTGAACAGAGTGGCCGCGAGTCCCAGGCGGGATACGTTGCCATTGAGGACCTGCCCAATGGTGTCAACGTATCGGGACGGTACCGCTTGCGAGTGACGGCGTCATCAAACAACCAACGTCATCCCTGGGGTGCAGTGATCAAGAATGATCAGGACCAGGCGCTGCAGTTGGGCGTTGTCATCTACAACGCCGAGAAAGGCTACGCACCGAAATACCACGCGAGTGAGCAGGTGATTGGTGAGTACGCCATGCCCGAATCAGGCGAAAAGCGGAGCGTGGAATTGGAACTCTGGCTCCAGCAGGGATGGGCACCAAGGCTTACCTGGGCCAACGCACCCTTCCGAGCCTATCGGACGGGTGAGGGATTGTTGCAAAGGTACCTTCCAGAACTTTATCAACCGCGGCCCGATCGCAGCCTCGGTACACGCGTCAAGGGTGACTATCTTCGCTTGATTGCCGATCGCCTGGTACAAAACAATCAAGGGCCAACGCTACGCATTCATCACGTCGAAATTGAAGGCCCCTTGATTGATCAATGGCCACCGCGGGGTCACAGACTGATGTTCGGGACGGAGGAAGTGCATAGCGAAGACATCGACCGGCACTTGCTGAGGTTCGCGACCCGAGCTTTTCGACGACCTGTATCTTCCGCTGAAATCGAACCCTACGCGGGTCTTGCGCGTCGATACGAAGCAGCAGGAAAAACGACGGTCGAGGCCTTGCAGATTGCTTACAAGGCAATCCTCTCCTCGACACCCTTTCTGCACCTGCCTGAACTGAACGAGCAACTCTCGGACTATGAACTGGCCAGTCGCTTGAGTTACTTTCTGTGGTCTTCCATGCCGGACGATACGTTGTTCGCTTTGGCGGCACGGGGCGAACTTCGGAATCACCGGGTATTGCGTGAACAGGTTGAGCGAATGCTCGATGACCCAAAGTCCGCAGCGTTCGTTGAACACTTCCCCGACCGCTGGCTTCGACTGGACAAAATCGGCAGCATGCCGCCCGACGTAAAACGCTATCGGGACTACTATTCCGAAAATCTCGATCTTGCGATGAAACAGGAAACCCATCTGTTCTTTGCTGAGATCCTGAAAAACAATCTCGATACTTCTACCTTCATCCAATCCGATTTTACGTTCGCCAACCGTGGACTCGCAAAACTCTATGGAATGCCCCCGTTGGATGACGCAGAATTGGTCAAAGTCGCGATCGCGGATCCGCGTCGCGGAGGACTGCTGGGACAGGCCAGCGTACTGACAGCGACTGCCAATGGGATCGATACGTCGCCAGTGATTCGCGGCGTCTGGGTGCTGGAGAACTTGCTGGGAACACCGCCCTCACCACCGCCGCCTGATGTCGAACCACTCGCGCCAGACCTGCGCGGCGCCACAACGATTCGAGAGCGGTTGGCGAAGCATCGCGAAATCGCCAGTTGCAATGATTGCCATGCAAAAATCGATCCCATGGGATTCGCACTGGAAAACTATGGCCCCATTGGTGAATGGCGCGATTCTTATGAGCGACAGCGCGAACCGATCGATGCATCAGCCCTGTTTCCAAATGGCAGTCGATATCAGGACATCACCGAATTCAAAACAGAGTTAATGAAACGTAAGCACTTGGTGAGACGAAACCTGACCAGAAAACTGCTGGAATACGGCACGGGTCGAATCATGGAAGCCAGCGACCGCCCAGCCATCGACCAGATCAACGATTCAAAATCGACAACCGTGAACGGGTTACGAGATCTGGTACATGCTGTCATCCAAAGTGAGACATTTCGAACGAAATAGTCAAACGGGCGAGCGGATCAACGGAGGAGCGGGTCAACGGGCGAGCGGATCAACAGAGGAGCGGGTCAACGGGCGAGCGGATCAACGGGCGAGCGGATCAACACTGGGCCTTGCCATGAACGCGATAGCTCTGATCCTGCAATCCAACCACGCAGCCGAATCACCCACACATGCATGTTTCAACGGGTGGTAAAAGAGAACGCGACTACCTCGCCTCAGTCCCGTCAAAATTCAAGACCGGCTGACCTTTTCGGATACGCTCATTGTTGGGATTGTTGTATCCATAACCCTGGTGCCACAGAGGGTCGGGATCGAATCCGTCATCGTCATCATCGTCGTCGATTACCAGAGCATTTTCGATGATCGACTTGGTCATGCCGTAGCCAACCCAAACAACACCAGTGAGCACGGCCCTGCCTGCCATCCGCAAACCTTTTTTCGACCTGTCGGCGACCAACTCAAAAGTTGACATGGATTCCTCGGCCTTCTCCGTCACGCTGGGCTCAGCCTTCACTGGCATTGCTGCGGAAGCGTCAGCCAATCGAACAGACTCGGGCAGTTGGAGACGATAAGAAACGGGCTGTTCAATCGCATCAAAATTCTCTGATCGATCAAACAGGGAGCAACCTGAACCAAACAGGCACGCAACCCAAACAGCGTAAATGACTTGACACATCGGAAGATTAGCATGCCTTATGTTCGAGCATACTTTCTGCAGCATCGTGAAACTCCCTAGCGAACCATTAAGGCCAGTCCCCGTCACAATTTCGGAAGCTAAAAAAAATTTCGTTTCCATGTCAAGGTTAGCGTCCACTGCCTCGTCGACTTGCGAAAATGATGGCACGGGTGATTCCAATCAAGGGATCACAGAAAGAATACAGGCACAAACGAAAGAAAGGGCGGCCACGTTTGTGCCACCCTTGGTGCCCCAACCCTCTATGCCAGCGTTTTGTAATGCTGTTTCTTACTCGCTTGGCGAAACGTGTCCCCTTTCCGAATCATCAACGACTGCCCACGCAGCCCGATCGCTACGGAACAAAACGGTCAGTGTCGACCGAAAATTTGATCCGCGAGTGACCATCAAAGCCGCCCGGGGCGAACGCGGTATTGAAGAAATTCAAATCAAGCTTCTCGAAAACATCACCCATGGGAGGCGTGCCGCCACCAATCACGGTAGGAAGCAACTTCATCGGATTGACGTAGCGGTAAGTCACCATCATCGGGCCGGTACCCGTTGTCATCACCGCCCCGTTGGCAAACGTAGTTCCCGGGCCAGAACCTGCCGTGTTCGACCCAAGAAGACTGACCCGGTCAAATGCGGTTTGACTGCTGGGCAATGAAATTTCAACGCGAGCAATTTCAAACAGGCCGGGTGCCAACGGTGTACAACCCTCAAACACCCATGGTGTTACCGACGTGTTACCGCGAATTTTGAGCCGCCAAAGCGGTCCACCACCACCCGGAATCTGGCCACCCTCCGCCAAGCCATCTACAGCGCTGACGGGCACGACCACAGCAGACTCATAAGCGAGACCCGAATGATGAGACACGTACCACACATGCACGACTGCACCCGCTGTACCGGCCCCAGTGACATTTGGAAAAAACTGGGTTACAGCAGGCGAGTTGCCTGTATCGGGCAATCCAATCACATTGATTTGTGCAAGTGCCATATTTTGCAGGGCGAAACACATGGTGGCAAAGAGAAACGTTTTCATGACTAGATTCCGGCTGGAGACGCAAATTGACGAACAACGACGTTCGTTGGTTGCAAGGATTACCCAGCAACCTTCACGACCTTTCAGAGAATTCCGGAATTAATTCCAGTAAACAGGAAAACCAGATGGTGCAGCGATAAACGGCCCGACGTTGCTGACTAAGGCAGAAAACCTCGCAAATGCGGTGTTTCCTGGATGTCGATGCACAGCCCACGGGCAGTTGATGGTTTTTGGTAAGTAAGCAAGACTGCAAAATACAGTCAGGTGGAAATTTTTTTTCGTGGAACCAAATAAAATTGAAACTCAAACGTTAATCACCTGACGTATTTGAAGTACCGCACTCTGCTCATGAGCCTCATTTCATGCCCAGCACATTTTTCAGCTTGACTCTACTGATCACGGTTTTCGTCACCGCGGCAGGTTGTGAACCATCAGCCGTGGCGAATCGTTCTGGCTACGAAAACGAGAAGACAAATCCACCATGGCCACGACCAAGTGCGCGTACGGAATTGCTGAAAAAACTGCAGAATCAGTCGAAAGACCAGGAACAGCAGACCCTGCTGGCGATCGTCTTGCAAGACGAACGCAAAGTAGTCAGGTATGACGCGCTCGAGTATCTGAGCACCATAGGTAATGATGCAAGTTCCCTTGGAAAACCGCTAGCAGAACAACTGCTGGTCGAATCCAATCCAACGATCGTCCGGAAAATCCAAAGCACCCTTGTGGAGATTGGAGCGGATGTTGAGGATTTTCTGGTAACGGCTACAGAAACAGCCGACGAGGAACAGCTATCCCGGATCGTTAAAACTCTGGGAGATGTTTCCGCGAACAAACCAGGGTCGCTTGAATTCCTGATCCGGCGGCTCTCGTCGGCACGTAATCCCGAGCAGCAGGCAGCTTGTGAATCGCTTGCAAAAATCGGCCCGGCTGCCCAGTCAGCGCTTCCCAAATTGATCGCAATCGCTGCTCGGCCGCGGGTACCTTTGAAAGGAAACCAGGACGGCGGTCTTTCGCATCGGGAAAGTCGGGACTTACATCTTGAGGCCATCGGTGCCATCGCGGCGATTGGCGCAAACGAGCAGGCAATCCCAGCCCTGACCTCGGCACTGTCGGGCGACCTCTTCGCGGCCCAACTCGCCGCAGACGCATTGGCGACCCTTGGACCCCGTGCTGCTTCCGCCCTGCCTGAACTCGAAAAACTAAAGGCACAAAATGATCATCACGGCAAGGCGATGGCCATCGCAGATGCCGTCAGAGCAGCAAAACAGGCGATCGCGGCAATCAAACCCGTTGGCAACTGAGACGCGTGCTGCCACGCCCAGGAATGAAAAGAACAGACCGTCTTTTGCCAGCCAAGATCACTGACGGTGGTGCAAACGGTGCCGAAATTCTGGGTCTTATCGTTTCCAAACGATTTCTCTCTCGACAACTTCGAGGCGGCCACACTAGATCGCACAACACTGTGCTCTTAATGCTGTGCTCTTAATGCTGTGCTCTTAATGCTGTGCTCTTAATGCTGTGCTCTTAATGCTGTGCTCTTAATGCTGTGCTCTTAATGCTGTGCTCTTAATGCTGTGCTCTTAATGCTGTGCTCTCAATGCTGTGCCCTCAACACTGTGCCCTCAACACTGTGCCCTCAATATGAATCCGCGTTAAAAAAAGAAATCGTTGTAAGAAAGCTGCCTCGCCGCTGTATCTACCGTACAGGGGCGGACGTTCCGCCACGGTAAAGATCTTGAGTTGTGGAGAAAGATATGGCAATCACAAGTAAAAAACTGACACTCGCGATGGCATTTGTTGCATGCAGCTTTCAAATCGCGTTTGCCGTTGATGGCAAAACACCCTGCACTGATATTGAAGACCCTAAATCATCCAGCGTAACGATTACCCTCTCGCCAACCGATCAACCGGGAGTGATGCGGGGAGACGATGATTCATGGTGGTGGCAACCCAGCAACGGTGAACCTCCGTTTCGGTTACCAGACCCCGATCCAAAACCAGAACCCGATCCAAAACCAGAACCCGATCCAGAGCC
>PKCN01000026.1 GCA_002862205.1 Planctomycetaceae bacterium
CAGAGGGCAAGCAATTATCACTTCCTTTTTTAGTTTCCAACAAACATGTCAACCATCGAAGCCAGCCCTGAGGTTGGGCACGACGAGCATGGTCATGACCATGACCACCCGCCATTCCTGGCGCACCACTTTGATACGCCGGAACAGCAATTCGACAGCGGCAAGCTGGGGATTTGGTTGTTTCTGGTAACCGAGGTGCTGTTTTTCAGTGGGATGTTCTGTGCCTATGCGATTTTCAGAGCTTTGCGTCCGGAGGTGTTTGAAGGTTGTAGCCAATTCTTGAACACCAAGCTTGGTGCCATCAACACGGGCGTGTTGTTATTCAGCTCGTTGACCATGGCGTGGGCGGTCCGCTGTTCACAGTTGGAACAGCACAAAGGATTGGTGGGAACGTTGGCTGCCACGCTCTCGTGCGCAATGATTTTCCTTGGCGTGAAAGCGATCGAGTATTCGCACAAGTGGGGCATGGGACTGCTGCCGGCAGGATTGTTCTTTTACAACCCGGACAATCCGCACCCTACAGATCATCCAAATTATCTCGTGTATATATGTCTACCGTTCGCGGTGGCATTGGTAGGCGTGCTGCTCTGGCTCATCGTCAGCGTGGTGTCGGCGAACAGGTTCCATATCGCGATCGCAAAGCCATTGACTGTCGTCTGCTTCTCATTCTTCGTCGGTGTCGGTTTAGGGGCATTCCTCGAGAGTGGAGAAGAGTCCTCGGAACACGTTGATGTGCATGCAGATCCGGATGGTTTGGCCAGTGCACCCATCGCTCAAGCCGCGGAAAAGGTTGCCGCTGCTGAGGCCGCGCCCGCGATCGCTGCCTCAGGTGCAATGGTTCCTGTCGATGAAGATGTGCTTGAGAGGCTTTCCAGGGATACGACCAATTCCGGCATCGCAAGTGGTTTGAGTGCGTTAGAGCAGCAAACCGCAGCTGCGGGTAAATCCACGGTCACCGGCGACGGAATAATCTTGGGAGCAGTCACAACGACGGAAGTCGATGTGATGACGAAGAGAACTGCGGGTGTGTTCTTCAGCATTTACTATTGCATGACCGGGATTCACGCGATTCACATCCTCGCAGGAATTGGTGTTCTGGTGTGGTTGTTGGTGAGAGCGGTCCGGCAGGATTTCAATCGCCAGTACTTTGGCCCTGTTGATTATGTCGGTCTTTACTGGCACTTGGTCGACCTGATTTGGATTTATCTGTTTCCCCTGCTGTACCTTATCCGCTAAACGAACGCATATTGGTTGACACATGTCTGCTCACGCACACTCCGAAGATGACCACGCTTCCGACGGCTACGATTTCGCGCACCCGATGTCGGTGCAAACGTTGCTGGCTGTTTTCTTTGCATTGACGTTTCTGACGGTCGTTACTGTGGCTCAGGCCAACTTCGATTTCGGAGCTTTTGAAGTTGCAACTGTTATGTTCATTGCAACGATTAAGGCCGTGCTCGTGATGGCCTTTTTCATGCACATGATCGCTGACAAGCCGTTCAATGCAATTATCTTTATCGGGTCCTTTGTCTTCGTGGGGCTGTTCGTGATTTTCACGCTTGGAGACTCCATGATGACCTCGAATTCATTCGAGCCCGTCGTTGAAGAAGAGGCTCCCGCAGTGGCGACAGAAATGGAAGTCAAGGTTGACGGAGCCCCGTGAGTTGGTGGGGTCCGTTGGACTGAGCCCGCAGTTCGTTGAAATCGAACACCACTGACCCGCCGGCGGTGATTGATGGGATGTGTGCTTGGCAACGAGATTCATTCCTGAAGTTTCGTAAGGACTTTGATGATTTGATTCTGAACGTTGTGTGGGTTCGATCAGGTCAGGCGAGCGGGTGTTGTTAGCGGGGTTCTGCCTGCCTTTCTGGTTCTGCACGGGGCGCTGGCGTCACCTTGGGAATCGATTAATGAAACCTGCTTTGGGGCAGCGAAAGAAACCGAGGCTCACCTATGGAGTCTGGTGCGCCGCTGGCCTAAAGTGGACCAAGCGGCAACAGGTTTATCCGCCGCTGGGCACCAATGATTGCCAAGATTTCAATTTTTTCAGTTAGAATCGGGCGTTTATACGATGGATCTTATTATTCTTCGCTGCGTTTTCCTGCTTTGTGCAGGTGGCGTTTCAGCGATCATTAATGCTTCTCTAAATGCTGCTAATTCCAATGAGGTGATGCCGTGGTTGGTCTTTATCGGCGTCATGGCTCTCGCTGTAGTTGTCGTCATTGGTGATATTTATGCACCGCGTAAACGGATCGATACGATCACGTCGGTGTACTTCGGGGTTCTCGTTGGTGTTCTGCTCACTTACGTTTTCTCCGTCGCACTTGGACCACTGCTACAACAGACGTTCAACGCACCTCTTCTGACGGTTCAGTTGGTGATTGCTTTGGTCCTGTGCTATGTATGCACGAGTGTTCTGTTGCAGACCAAGGATGACTTTCGCTTTTTGATTCCCTATGTCGAGTTTGTCCGTGAAGTAAAAGGTTTCAAGCCGCTTGTGCTTGATACCAGTGTTGTGATTGATGGGCGTATCGCTGATCTGGTCTCCACGGGCGTCTTTGATAATCAATTGATCATGCCGCGTTTTGCTTTGAGCGAATTGCAGGCGATTGCGGATAGTGGAGACAAGCTGCGGCGGATTCGCGGACGACGGGGGCTGGATGTACTCAATCGCATGCGGGCCGACGAGAATGTCGATTTGATGATTTTTGATCGTGAATTACCCGAACTCGCCGGCCAGACAGTTGATTTGAAACTGGTGCTGCTTGCCAAACACCTGGAGGGTAAGGTCGTTACCGGTGACTTTAACCTCAATAAAGTGGCCAAGTTGCACAGCGTTGCTGTGATCAATCTGAATGAAATTAGCAATTCCTTGCGTCCTGTATTTCTACCGGATGAGATTTTCAGACTGAAGGTGATCAAAGCCGGCGAAGGCCCCGAACAGGGAGTGGGGTACCTTGATGATGGTACCATGGTGGTGATCGAGGGAGCACGTAATCGCATCGGTGACGAACTTGAGGTGCGTGTTACCAGTACCCTGCAAACGAACGCCGGAAAAATGATCTTCACCAAATTCGAACCCCAGTGAACTGAGGTTGCGGTTGCCGATCGTTGCAAAGTCTGTGGCGTGAATGGGCGGTGACTCCTCCGCAGCGGTTCGCACTCTCGGGTGGTATTTTTATGAGTGATGATGGGTCGCTTTACTTTCTGTTGTGGATTCCGTTCGCAGCACTTCTGCTCTGTTGGGTTTTGGCGAGTGTCAGTGGATGGACCCGATTAGCGGCTGAATATCGGGCTGATCAAACCGTCACAGCAGAGCCCTCTGTTGCCGACGAACGCTCTGTTGCCGCCAAGCCCTCTGTTGCCGCCAAGCCCTCTGTTGCTGCAGAGCGAGCACACATGCGCACTGGTCGCATCGGGCCGATCAACTATCACTCAGTTTTGTCGTTTTCTTGCACGAATGATGGCTTGAGAATTTCGATTGCTTTTCCATTGCGTATCGCCCATCCCCCACTGTTCATTCCTTGGACTGAGTTTCATCAGGTTACCGCTGATAACAAGTTGTATTCGAATCGGATCAAGGCATGCATTGGAAATCCGGCGATCGTTCGCGTGGTGCTCCCGGCCTGGGTTCGGTACCGAATGCCGATGAGTCTTAGAGGGATCACTGAGGATTGATCTGGTCGCGTGTTGGGGGACAGTTCTTTCAGACGGTGTTTGTGCGATGTTCAAGCGGAGGCCATTGCCTTGGATCAAGATTCGGCGCTGACAGGCAAGTTTTTCTGCTGCCTGATTCTTCGAACAAAATCCAGTAAGATGGCCTGTCCCTTTACTCTTTTTTTTTGAGGTCCAAGATGAGATTTGTTTTCGGAATGCTGGTGGTTTTGTTCGGAGTTTTTCCTGCGGTTGCTGCTGATTGGGTTGAACTGTCCGCAGGAAGCACGTTAGCTGATTGGACCAAAGTTGGTGGAGACGCGAGTTACGTCATTGAGGATGGTGTGATCACGGGGACCACCGGACCGGGAAAGAACACGTTTCTGACGCGTGGCCCCTACTCAGATTTTATTTTGGAGTTCGATGTGCGGTGTGATGCCGAGTTGAATTCGGGAGTCCAGATTCGTAGTCATCAGTATGAAAAAGAAACCCCTCAGGAGTCGAAGCCAAAACGTATGCGGGAAAAAGGCGAGGTGTATGGTTACCAATGCGAAATCACTTCCACGACGAATCGCGAAAATGGTTGTGCAGGAAACTTCTGGGATGAAGGGCGACGAACACGATGGTTGGATTCCACAGTCAAGGCGGCCGAAAAACAGGCTGTGTATCAACCAGGAAAATGGAATCAGTTTCGTGTGGTGGCGCAGGGGAATCGAATTCGCAGCTTTGTGAATGGGGTGCCTGTGGCAGACTTTAAGGATGATCGGGATGCGTCAGGTTTCATCGGTCTGCAGGTTCACGCGATCAAGCAGGGAACAGGACCCTACAGCGTGTCTTGGAGAAAGGTGCGTGTTCGCGAACTTGCTGGCGGCGACAAGGTGGAATAAGCCGCGGAATAAGCCATTGGAATAAACCAGTGGAATAAGCCGCGGAATAAGCCATTGGAATGAACCGTTGGATAGGCCAGCGGTAAATCTGCCCTTGAACGGTCCTTGTTTGCGTCGAGCGAGAGCGAGGGTCAATTTGGGGTCTGGGATTGGTGCCCTGCTGAATCGATCTTCATTGGCAGATGCTCGTTGTTGACAGAAAGTCACGGATTTCGGCTTGAGCCACTATCCTGAATACGTTTTAGCTCGGCCGAAAATTTGGCCACGATGCCCGGCTTTTCATCGAAAAGGTTATTGGTCTCTCCAAGGTCTTGGTCGAGATTGTAAAGTTGCCCGCTGGGTCCATCCGGGCCCGATTTGATGCGACTGGGTTTTGAGAATCCGCCCGATCCGAGTTGCGTAATCAGTTTCCATGGGCCTTGGCGGGCAGTCATGAAACCACTGCCACTCTTGATCACCAGTGTTGGTCGAGCTGGCTCGGATTGGCCGCTTAGTGTCTTGTAGAAACTGATGCTGTCCGGCCCCGCGTCATCGGTGAGTTCGGTTTCAACAAGTTCGCCAAAAGTTGCCAGAAGATCAGTGAAGCAGATCAAGCGATCACTCACGGTTCCGGCAGCCACGGATCCCGGCCAACGAACGATGAATGGCATGCGATGTCCACATTCCCACGCATCTGCTTTCATGCCTCTCAATCCACCCGAGCTATCGTGACCGAAGCGTTCGACATCGTTCTCGTACCAGACAGGACCATTGTCAGATGAAAAGATGACAAGCGTGTCGTCGGTCATCTTGGCTTTGTCCAAAGCTGCAAGCACACGGCCAATCATATGGTCAACCATCATGGTGAAATCGCCATACATGCCTGCACCACTCTTGCCGCGAAATTCGCTGGCTGGAAGCCAGGGTGTGTGTGGTGCCGGGTACGCGAGGTAAAGGAAGAGAGGCTTGCCGGCCGACTTCTGTTCGTGACGCTCGATCACATCAATTGCTTCTTCAGTGAATCGTGGGAGCACGTTTTTGAGTTCCATGCCGGGTGCGATGCCGCCAGCTCGCCAGAATTCACCCTGAATTTTACTCCAACCTTTTGTGTTGCGTGCTTCGATTTTTTCGGTCGGCGGTGAAACAGCACGATTGCCGCGAATGTAAAAGTAGGGAGGGATGTCAGTGGAGGCGCGGATGCCGAAGAACGAATGGAAGCCGCGATCAACTGGGCCACCCGGCAACAGCTGGTCGTAGCCATTTTCCTCAAAACCCAGATGCCACTTGCCAACCATCGCCGTCTGGTAGTCACTGCTGGCAAGCAGACTGGCAATTGTGGTCTGGTTTGATTCGATTAACGGTTGTTTGCGCCAGAGTGAAACATTCGTCCGGAAAGGAAAACGACCTGTCATCAATCCATAGCGTGACATGTGGCACAAGGGACCAGCCGCGTGAGCGTCTGTAAATCGCATGCCCTCACGGGCCAATTGATTGATATTGGGTGTGGGGATTTTTGATTGCGGATTGTAGCACTGCGCATCGCCGTAACCCATGTCGTCAACAAGGATCATCACAATGTTGGGAGACTTCGCCTGAGCTGCATTTCCGCCGGGATTTGGCGACCACTTGGGGGAAAAAATAACCAGCAGAAACAGACAAGTCAGGGGTGTGCGGTTGATCGGTGCCATGATTCTTATCATTCGAGTTTGTCAGTTGCGAAAATAATTTGCGAGATGCTGCCAGTATTTGGCAGATGTCAGACCATGCTACCGGCACGCTCAAAGATCTGATTGAAGGCTGCTCGGTTGTTGTGCCGTGTTTGAATGCATTGAGCCACGATCATCTTTGGATCTGTTTCGTTCATCAAAAAAGCCAGGTTCTTCATCAAGTCCGGGTTTTCGGGTAGCTCGTGTCGTGCGGTTGTGTTCATCAATCGCAGATTCGCTTCGATTCGACGGAGTGTCCGGTATCCATTGACCAGAGTGACCGACTCCTGGTCACTGAGATATCCGGCATCGGCAAGGGCAAGTAGTGAAGCGGTGGTACCCGTCTGAAGGATTTGAGGCGATTGTTTTGCATGTCGTAGAGTCAGCATTTGGGCGATGAATTCGATGTCAACGGTTCCTCCCTCACCGCGTTTCAGATTGTCTTGGGTTGCCGTTTGTTGCATTCTTTCACGCATCTCCCGGATTTCAGTTGCCATTTCCGGTTTCCAATCTGTACCGCGAATGATGGTCGCCATGGTCTCGTCAGCCTGACTTCGCAATTCACGTGAGCCAGAAATGGATCGTGCCTTGCAAAGTGCCAAGCGTTGCCACAATGGCGCGGTGTTGTCGCGGAAGCGTTGCCCAAACTCCTGAAGCGTCATTGCCCAGATGCCTTCTTCTCCTGTGTCACGCAGCCGTGAGTCGAGTTCGTAGAGTCGGCCATCGGGGCCAGGTTGGTTGATGCGTGTGATGACGCGTTGGGTGAGTTGGTTGAAAAACTGCTGGTTGGTCAGGGTTGCGCGATGCCCACCCATCCGACGTTGTGTTTCTCCGTCTGCAGAATAAAGAAAAATCGCATCAAGATCACTGTGGTAATTAGGTTCCCGACCTCCAAGTTTTCCAAGGCCAAGGGCTACCAGCTGGGTCGGATTACCCTGTTCGTCACAGGGATCACCATATTGACTGGCCAGCGATTCCTGTTCATGTTCGATCATGCGACGGACGCAGGCTTCGGCCGTATCCCCAATGGATTGATGGGTCGCCTCGAGCGTGTCTTTTCCCAGCATGTCACGCACGCCGATGTTCAGATGCGCACTGTTCTTGAATGTCCAGAGAATGCGGTCAATGTCGCTTGCCCCACGACACACAGCGATGGAATGAGCATCGAGGCGTTGTGCTGAGGGCATGCGATTCATCAGCAGTGAATCAATCAATTCATCAATCATGCCAGGATTGTTAGTGAGAATGCCACTGAGATAGGGTGTGGTGGCGCAGAGCCGAACCATCAGCTCCATTGTCGGGTGACTGCTGCCCAGTAATTCCCAAAGGGTGGCTTTGGCCCCCAGCGAATCCGTGACTTTCACGAGTGATGATAATGTCGCATCCGGGTCAGGCGTTCGTGAAACTTCTGCCAGTAAAGCAGGGGCAATCGATGTTAGAAAGTGGCGGCATCGGTGAGGCGAAAGGAATGGAACCGATTCGGTGCTCAACGCTGCCAGATTTTCCATGGCGTACTGGGGATCCATCAGTCCGTGTCTGGAAAGCGTGCTTTCCACCAACTCAGGGTCAGGATTGGGGTCAAGAAGCAGTTCGGTTTCAGAAGCAACCGTATCTCCATCGCCCGGAGCATCAAGCATCAGGTGATTGATCATACGGCGATTTTTGTCGAACGTGTCATTCAACAGGGTCTCGAATCGGTCGATGTCACCACCGGAACCATCCGATGCACGAATTCCAAGTTGCCACGCGAGACGCTTGCGAGCCGGGATTTCCGCGGGCAGCAGACTCCCTGATTGGGCGAACATCACCGAGAGTTGATGCTGAAGTCGGCAAAGGCGGGCATAATTTTCGGACAGCAGGGTTGCCTCCTGATGCGTGAGGCAGCCTGCTTGTTCAAGGGCGAAAATGGCATCGTAAGTATTTCGACAGCGTACGCTGCCAAGATTGCCACCATGCAGCAGTTGAAGGAATTCAACGGTCAATTCGAGGTCATCACGACCACCAGGGCTGCGAGCGATATCCTCGCGTGCTTGGGAATCCTGAGTGAGTGATTTTTCAAGCTTATTTCTCAGTGTCCGGATCTCAGCGATTTCCACTCGGCTCATGAAACGGCGATAGACCCAAGGCTCAAGACGATTGAGAAAAGCTTTCCCCAATTTGCGAGAGCCAGCGACGACGCGCGCTTTGACGAAGCTCAGACGTTGCCAGGTTCGTCCGGCAGTTTCGTAGATCCGCAATGCCTCGCGATAACTGCAAATGTGCACCCCAACTTCGTAACGGGGCCCCTCACGCAAGTCGATGTCCATCCCATCGCTGCGGGATTCGTCTCCACGCAACAGTGCCAGAAGTTCATTGATAACCGTATTGTAAAAATCACGATGCCATACATTTTGGTTATCGATTGAATCATAGAGAAAGACCAATTTGATCGATGATCCGTAGCCCATTTCTTCACCGCCGAGGTGTCCCAAGCCGATCACCGTGAGTTCGGGTGTCGTTCCATCGGGGCGTTGCGGCATTCCGCGGCGTTCGGCTAATCGTTCCAGTGTAAAGTGCAGCCCTGCTTCGATCACCGCATCGGTGACATCCGCTATTTGTCGGCCAACTCGCTCAGGGGTCGCACCGCGGACAAATTCGCCATAAGCAATTCGGATCATTTCGCGAGAAGAAAAACGACGTATCACCAGCGCTGCCCTGCTCGGCTGCCCCAAATCCAGAAGTTCATCCAGCAATTGGCTGACCAGCCTTTCACGGGACGCGGGTTTTCCGTCACTGGCTCGGATCAGATCAAATGTTTCGGGGTCTGAAATCAGGCGATTTGCGAGGGTTTGGCTGGTCGCGAAAACCTGCAGCAGAGCGGGCAAAGCTTCAGAATCACGCTGAAAAAGAGCCAGTAGTGACACGGGATCCGGACTGGATTCGACAAATCGGCTGAGGTGACTGATCGCTTCATCCAGATCATCGAGTTGATCAAGGTGATCGGTCAGGCCCAATTGCAGGCTGTGCAGCAGCTCGGGGGATGCTCCCGAGCTCCAGATGGCCCGAAGATCCCGTTTGGCCTGCTCGGGATCACTGAAACGTTTCACCTCGAGCCAGTCCAGAGCGGCGTCATCGGGGCGGGGAGAATCAGGTTCCATAGCGGAATAAACTCGACAGTTTCTTCGGTGACCGAACCCGGAAAACGGAACCCTGCATCACTCTTGCGCATCAAAACACGCAAACGACCGCGCATGCAGGGGCTGAATTGAGGTTGTGTTAGGACGCGTGAACGATACGGACCGACCTACCGCAGCGAAAGATAAGTGTAAATCCATGAGGACAAAGCGGGTAGAGCACGCAAAGTGACCTAGGGTTGGACACCGAGGCAGCAAACGACGCAAGTTGTGCCGCTGCAAGCGATTCACCGAATCCACAGATGTTGACTTTTGGCAACGCCTGACTGAGGTGCAAAAGCAACGTCCGGGGGGATGAAATCTCGGTTCACTTTTCACGCAACCTATTCGCACACAACAGTTTGCCATGATTTATGCATCCCCCTCTGAGAGTTGCGGCACTGCGCCTGCTTGGTCTCCCCCACACCTGTCCGATCGATATGAAACGGGTTTAGAGGAACCGATGATGCCAAAAAAAGTTAGCCGACGAAGTTTACAGGATGACGCGTTTGATGCAGACGAGTCCAATTCGAGACGTACACGCGTCATGGGGCAGCAATTTGCTGAGGCTCATGACGAAGACCAACGGTCCACGGAGGAACGCTCAAGACGCCGTCAGGACTCTACCGCCGACCCTACGGAGGATCCCGTTCGCATGTACCTCATGCAAATGGGACAAATACCACTGCTGACACGCGACCAGGAAGTCGCGGCTGCCAAGCAGATTGAGTGTACGCGGGATCGATACCGACATTCGATGCTCGCGACCGATTTCCTGCTGCAGGGAGCTCTGAAGCTTCTGGAACAGGTTCGCGACAAACAGTTGCGGCTTGATCGCACCATCGAAGTCAGCGTGACCAACGCGGCGGAGAAAAAGGCAATCATGCTCAGAATTGTCCCTAATGTACGAACGCTCCAGCATCTGCTGAAGCAGAATCGGGGCGACTATCTCAATGCGATTAACCGGAAATTGCCGATGCGGCAAAGGCGTGCCGCCTGGAAGAACCTCGTGGTGCGTCGTAACAAGGCCGTCCGACTCGTAGAAGAAATGAATCTGCGCACAGGAAAGCTACAACCGCTGTTTGAAAAACTGCGACACGCTTCTGAACGCATGGATGAAATCAAAGGCATGCTCGCCAATACCGACGCAACGAGGATGCCAGGAATGCCATCGGAGGAAGAGTTGCGTGGAGAACTGCGTTATCTCATGCGGCTGACTTATGAGTCGCCGATGACACTACGCCGTCGGATTTCTCAGTGTGATGCTTTTCGCGAAGACTACGATGCTGCCAAACGTGTTCTATCCGCCGGTAACTTGAGGCTGGTTGTTTCAATCGCCAAAAAGTATCGGAATCGGGGTCTGTCGTTTCTCGATTTGATTCAGGAAGGAAACACGGGGTTGATGCGAGCCGTCGACAAGTTTGAACATGCTCGTGGCTACAAGTTCAGTACCTACGCTACCTGGTGGATACGTCAGGCCATCACTCGAGCAATTGCCGATCAAAGCCGGACGATTCGTGTGCCCGTGCACATGATCGATACCATGAATAAGGTCCGGCAGATCACGCGTGATCTTGTTCAGGAAATTGGCCGTGAGCCGACTGCAGAAGAAGTGTGTGAACGCAGTGGCCTATCCATTGAAGATACTCGCGTTATCCTGAAAATGAGCCGTCAACCTCTTTCCCTCGATCAGCCAATCGGTGATCAGGAAGACAGCGTGTTTGGTGAGTTCCTCGAAGATCATCGTGATGATGACCCCTTGATGGAAACCAATCGCGTTGCTCTGAAAGCACAGATTGATGCCGCGATGGAAACGCTCAATTATCGTGAACGCGAAATTCTCCGACTCCGGTATGGACTTGCTGACGGATACACATACACCCTGGAAGAAGTCGGAAGAATTTTTCAGGTGACACGCGAGCGAGTTCGCCAAATCGAAAGCAAAGCTGTTCGCAAATTACAGCAACCCTATCGCGCCAAGGCTCTGGTCAGTTTTCTCGATGGAGCGGAACTCTCCATGCTTGAGGGTGGTGAACTGGTCTGATCGGGTCGCCTTGAACCACAGTCGCCTTAAACCACAGTCGTCTTGAATCACAGTCGTCTTGAACCACAGTCGTCTTGATTTACAGTCAATGACTCATTGTCTGATGAAATCAGTGACCCCGTTGGTGGGTCAATTCGTGCAGGCATATTGCAGTGGCGACCGCAACATTAAGACTGTTTGTCCCCTGGTGCATGGGGATGATGACGCGATCAGTTGCGACTTTTTGAATCTCCTCCGCGACGCCTTCTGCCTCGTTACCGGCGATCAGGATTCCTGAGTGCTGGGCGAGGCGGAAGTCGCGCAGCGGTGTCGCGTCCTCTGCCAAAGTTGTGACGATCGTCCGCAGTCCATGTTGCTTAGCGAGGCTTGGTAGCTGGGATGCCGGGTCACACAGGTCATACAGTTTCAAGCGAAAGACCGAGCCCATGCTGACTCGAATGGTGCGACGGGCAAAC
>PKCN01000099.1 GCA_002862205.1 Planctomycetaceae bacterium
TTTGGCAAACACAAACTCATCCCCAGACTCAGCCCCGGCAAGACACGTGAGGGCGCCGTGGGTGGAATCTTAATCGCCACGATTGTTGCATTCATCTGCCTGAAATGGCTTTTTCCAGCGATCGCCGGTGGGGCCTCCGGCCCCGTCGAGACAGCCACCCTCCCCGGGCTGGATCAACCTTTGTGGGGCGCGCTGTGCTTGGGACCGGTTCTGGCGATCACCGGAATGATCGGTGATTTGGCGGAATCCCTCGTCAAAAGGGACTCCAATGCGAAAGATAGTGGCAACCTGCTACCGGGACTCGGAGGCGTCTGGGATGTCACAGATTCACTGATCGCAGCGGTTATGCCAGCTTTTCTCTGTTTCGTCGCCGGTGTTGCCGCCTAATTAAACCGGTGATTTGGCGGTTTCTTGGTAGCTGATCCTATGATTCAACCGGAAATGTATAGAATACTGTTTGTTGACCCATCGCTCCCTGCAGGCGTCTGAATGACCGAAGCCACGCTTTCGATCACCAATCCTGACGAGATCCTGACCCTGTTCGGGCCTCGCGACCAGCACTTGAGAAAGTTGCGGCGGTTGTTTGATGTTCGCATCACCCAGCGGGATGGCAGAATCCGCATCTCTGGCGAAGCCGAAGAAGACGTCCAACGGGCGACCCGGACGCTGGAGAAACTCCGTAGCCTCTCCCGGCAAAAGGGAGAGCTGAGTCCGGGGGATATCGATGTTGCCGCCTCCGAGGAAGGTGCGCTGATTGCCGGAACCACCAATGGTCCCAGCCATGCTGCAGATGAAATTGACATTCAGCACGCAGGCCGCCGCATCAAGCCGCGCACACCGGGACAGGACGAGTACGTCAAAGCGATCCGGTCTCATGATCTGACCTTTGCGACAGGCCCTGCTGGTTGCGGCAAAACTTACTTGGCAGTTGCTACAGCGGTCGAGGCTTTACGTGCCGGCAGCGTCCGCAAGATCGTGCTTGTCCGCCCCGCCGTAGAAGCTGGTGAAAGTCTGGGTTTTCTGCCAGGTGATCTGCGAGCGAAACTGAACCCCTATCTGCGTCCGTTGATGGACGCCTTGGGTGAAATGGTCGACTATGACCAAGCTCGAAACCTGATGGAACAGGATGTGATCGAAGTGATTCCGCTGGCCTACATGCGTGGTCGCACCTTGAACGACGCATTCATCATTTTGGATGAAGCACAAAACACAACGGTGGCTCAGATGAAGATGTTCCTGACCCGCATGGGTGAGGGGAGCAAGATGGTGGTCAGTGGTGATGCAACCCAACAGGACCTGCCACGTGGCGTGACAAGTGGATTGCGGGATGCCATCAGTCGATTGGGAAAAATCAAAGCCATCGGGATTGTAAAACTGCAGGCCAGCGACATCGTAAGACACCGACTGGTTCAGAAGATTGTCGAGGCCTACGACGCCCCCGACCTACGACAGCCGAATTCCGCACACGGGGACCAAACCGAACGACGATAATCTCGACCCGTTGAACTGCAGCACCCCTCCGGTTGCGGTTCCAGATGCGACCTGCGTTTCAAACCGCAGTCGTCAGGGCACCCTTGGTGATATCCATTGCGAGATGACCGATTGTTTGATTCAAAACCATGAGCGGTGGAAACAAGACACGAACGCGTCAAGAACGCATCAATTCGCTCGGCATTCAAAAGCCGCGGTTGGTTCAGTGGTGGCAAAATGGCGACAAGACGGACTTCTCCATCCGTGTTGCGATGGCGTTCACGTCCGCCATTGCCTTGCTGGTCATATGCCAGGCATGGCAACCACCGTTTGCTTTCCGGAAAGATCAAGTTCCCGCTCGGGAATTGATTACCCGAGTTGATATGCAGGTCCCCAATGAGGCCGAAACCAATGCACGCCGGGAACAGGAAAGAAAAAGCTACGTCACCCTCTACCAGAACAACACGCAACCGATCGATGAGCTGATCGCATCGCTCAAAGACGATCTGTTTCTCGTGCTGCCGGTTCCTTCCTTTGACGAATTGAAGGGTGAGGAATTAACGGCGTTTTCGAACTTCTTTGTGGGCGACGAAACAGAAACCGAAGACACACCCGCACGACGTTTTGGGCTCATGAAAGCGGTTTTCGCAGATGACCCTGAATTAAAAACGCTCGATGAAGCCGTCACCAGTGCGACGAATGAAAACCGTCGATACGGGCTCATCGAAACGCTATCCCACCGCGATGACCAAGGCAGCAAGGAACGCATCCGCGTGTCGCCCAGCGGGAACCCGGACAGCATTGAATTTGTCGAAATGGATCAATGCCGAACCGCGGTAGCAGCCAACGGAATCGCAACACGGCTGAAAGAGCAATTCCGGCAGAAGTATACTTCCGAAGATAATCAGCAAGTCGCCGCAATGATTAGCGACTGGATCCGACGACGTCTGGCCGACCACCAGACCTTGACCTACATGACGGAACAAAACGAGATTGACAGGACAGCAGCTCTGGACTCGGTTGAAATCTCGATGGACGTTCTTTCGAGCGGAAAGTCCGTCCTCGCATCTGCGGGGGGCCCACTCACAGAAACAGAACTGACGCTGCTTCGCAAAGAGTGGCAATTGATGTCCGAGAACATGAACATCAACGACATGATCGTCCGTTTCCTGTCCTATGCCGGGATGCTGACAGCCCTCTATTTGTTATGCGGCAGCTACATTTTCTTTGTCGATGATCGTGAACTTCTGCAGGATCGTTGGAAGCTTGGCAAGTTACTGACATTGATGGTGGGTGCCATCGCGTTGGCATACTTTGCCGCCCGAGATGAATGGCGGGGCGAACTGATTCCACTGGTTCTGGCATCCATCATCGCAGCGATTGTTTACGGGCGGGAATTGGCTTTGCTGTTGATGGCAGCGGCAAGTCTAAGCCTTTCACTTTTCCTGGGTGACGGACTGCCTGAATTGGTGATGCTGGCAGCCGCCTGCACAAGCTGCACCCTATTGCTGGGAAGGATCCGAAGCCGCACTCATTTGCTTTATGTGGGTGGCAGTTCGGCTGTGATCACCATGCTGACGGTGGTAGGTGTCGGCATCGTAGCGGGGCAGACCCTCACGCCACCAGGATCAGGTGATCCCTCGGAACTTGTTTACAAGGGAGCCGAATTCGCGACCGTCATCACCAGCTTGTTCAAAAATGCGACGTGGGCAGGTTTTTGCATTGTGGTCTCATCGACAGCCATGACAGGTCTGCTGCCACTGGTAGAAAAAGGTTTCGGCGTCCAAACCGACCTCAGCCTGCTGGAACTGGGTGATGCAAGTCACCCACTACTGCGTCGACTAGCCCAGAGAGCTCCGGGCACTTACAACCATTCGATCAACGTTGCATCCATCGCAGAAGCAGCAGCCGATGAGATTGGCGCCAATGGGCTGCTGGTTCGAGTGGGTGCTTATTTCCACGACATCGGCAAGATGTTCAAACCCGAGTATTTCATCGAGAACCAGGTCTCGGGGGAAAATCAGCACGATTCACTCCAGCCAGCCATGAGCACCCTTGTGATCATTGCTCATGTCAAAGACGGGGCAGATCTTGCACGAAATCACCATCTTCCGCAGCCAATCGTCGATTTCATCCTGCAACATCACGGGACGACTTTGGTGGAATATTTCTACCGGGAAGCTGCCAAACGCAGCGAAGAAGACCCCAACGCAGAAACAGTGAGCGACAAAGATTTCCGGTACCCTGGCCCCAAACCACAGACGCTCGAAGCAGCGGTGATGATGCTCGCAGACGCCGTTGAAAGCGCGAGCCGTACGCTCGTTGACCCGACTCCCTCAAGGATACAGGGCCTTGTCGATTCCATTGCCCAGAAGAAAATGAGTGACGGGCAATTCGATGAGTGTGGTTTGACCTTCCAACAACTTCACAAAATACGCAGCAGCCTTGTTAAATCACTCACTGCTATCTACCACGCACGTGTCAAATACCCCGGACAACAATCGGCTTAAAGCCGGTCAACCGACCTTGCTGAATATCGAAATCATCGTGGATGAAGACGTGACCTGCGTCGTCAACAAACAGAGACTGCGTGATGGATGCACAGCCGCCAGTTCGCTCCGTGACTTTGATCAGGGTGAAATTGGAATTCGTGTCACCACTGACGCATCAATCCATCAAATCAACCGGGAATACCTGGGACACGACTACCCAACGGATGTGATCAGCTTTCCCTATGCAGCGAGCCAGCCTCATATCGAAGGTGAATTGGTGGTCAGCGTCGATACGGCATCAGAACGTGCTGGCGACCTTGGCTGGTCGTTTGAGCATGAATTGCTTTTGTATGTGGTTCATGGAACGCTGCATCTCACGGGCATGGATGACCTGCAACCCGAGGATCGCCGAGCGATGCGTTCTGCGGAACGAGACGTGATGCTGCAACTGGGTGTCGGCGACATTGACCAGTACGCAGCTGACGGGGTGGCCTCTGCAAAGCCCAGCGATCAGCCCAGCGATCAGCCCAGCGATCAGCGAAGCTCTTCCAAGCTGATATCCGAAGACAATTTGTCTCCAGAGAACCCACAGGCACCGGAGGACTTGGCGTGAATGATACATGGGTCTGGGGCGCACTTTCCTTGATTGGGTTTGCCCTGAGCAGCGTAGGCGGCTTGGGCGGCGAATTGCTTGACCGTTTTGCGGGCCGCCAATTGGAAGCCTACTGCCGCTTAAAAAGGAATCGCGAACGCTTTGGCGCTGTCCTTGACAATCAGGACACTGCCATCCGAGGCAGCGAGTATCTGCGGCTGATGGGCACCGTGATATTCCTGATTGCAGGCACAGCGGCCATCTTTGTTGATCAGACAGGACCTTCGGCCAGCCGTCTGATCATGTGGGGTCTTTTTGCAGGTGTCCTGATGATGATGGTTCACGTCTGGCTGCCTGCAGCGGTCACACGCTTTGCATCCACCCAGGTGCTGTACCACACATGGCCCTTCTGGCGCAGTCTGTCCATTTTGATGAGCCCACTTTCGGCTCCCGGCCAGCTTGTCGAATTGGTCACCCGCAGGCTGACGGGCACCGCAGAACACGAGGATGAGGAAGAAGAATTACTTGAAGACGAGATCCGGACCATCGTCACCGCGGGAACACGCGAGGGTTTCTTTGGCCCTGGAGTGCGAGAAATGATCCAGGGGGTGATGACCCTGCATGAGGATACCGTCGGTCATATCATGACCCCTCGAAGCGATGTGGATGCGATTGATGTGACAACGGACTGGAATCAGACGTTAGCGATCGTGGTAGAGGCTGGTCGAACTCGCTTCCCTGTGTATGAGGGGACACTGGATCATGTGGTCGGCATTCTGTACGTCAAAGATCTGCTGCCTTATCTTTCCAGCCAAACGATCCCGGACCAATCCCTGCGTGAAATCTGCCGACGGGCGTGGAGTGTACCGATTGACCGCTCTGTCGAGATCATTCTGAGAGAATTCCTGCACAGCCGAAGCCACATGGCAATCGTGATCGACGAATTCCAACAAACTGCAGGAGTGGTGACCATCGAAGATGTACTCGAGGAAATCGTGGGGGAGATTGTCGATGAATCCGATGAAGACGAAGAATTTGGGATCGAAGTGATTGACTTGAACACAGTGGAAGTGGATGGGCGCGTGATGATGGATGACCTCAATGAAATGACTGACTGGGGTCTGCCAGAGAGCGATGATTACGAAACGATTGCCGGCTATGTGCTATTTAGCGTCGGTGCGATTCCCAAGACGGGGGAACGACTCGTCATCGAAAATGCGGAAATCGAAATTCTCAAAGCCAGCGCGAGAAAAATTAACTCGATGCGAATCCAACGAATTGACGAGCAGGATCAAAAAGCTGGCTGACCACATTGTTGTTGGCAACGCCCGGGAGCGTCAGTTCTGCAATCGCAGGCCCCGAGTGGAATTCTCTGGCACTTTGGATAATTAACCCCGCGAATCAGCGACAATGCGTGGGTACGTCTGATTGTCCGAAGGTTTACACACCGCTAAACTGCTGACGACAGGGTGGACTTTCTGCCACCGCCTGTACAACGTCGCCCCGGACCCACAAACTCCGAGGATGAGGTTGTCGAAAAAGCCTGATTTTCCTTTGGAATTGCCGATGAACCCGACAGCAAGCCTTGAAGTCCGCGAAGCCGATTCAGTCAAAGTGACATATGACGGTCAGGAGTTCGATTTGCCGGTGGTTGAGGGCACGGAGGGCGAGCGGGCCATCGACATCAGCGGTCTCCGAGGCCAAACAGGGCTGATCACGCTTGATGAAGGCTTTGTCAATACAGGCAGTACTCGCAGCGCCATCACGTTCCTCAATGGCGAAAAAGGAATCCTGCGTTACCGGGGCTACCCCATCGAACAGCTGGCAGCCAAGTCAGACTTTATCGAAACCGCTTACCTGTTGATCAATGGTGAACTACCCAACGTCAAACAGGCTGAGGATTTTCGCGTAGGAATTCGTGAACACACCATGATCCACGAGGACATGCGTTCGTTTTACAACGGATTTCCGCGCGATGCTCATCCCATGGCAATCCTGAGCAGCGTTGTTGGTGCTCTTTCAACTTTCTATCAGGACGCAATGGACGTTCATGATGAGGCTCAGGTTGAGGTTTCCATCTATCGGCTGCTTGCCAAGCTTCCCACCATTGCTGCCTACAGCTACAAGAAATCGATGGGACAGCCGTTCATCTATCCAAATAATGAACTCAGCTACTGCGAAAACTTCCTGCACATGATGTTTGCCACTCCGGCACACGAGTATTTGGTAGATCCGGATTTTGCAGAAGCCCTGAATCTGCTGCTGATTGTGCATGCTGACCATGAACAAAACTGCAGCACCTCTACGGTCAGAATGGTCGGTAGCAGCAATGCCAACCTATTTGCATCCATCTCTGCTGGCATTGGTGCTCTGTGGGGACCACTTCACGGTGGAGCCAACGAAGCATGTGTCAACATGCTTGATACGATTGCCAAGGACGGAGGCAATGTTCAAAAGTACGTGGACATGGCGAAAGATAAAGAGAATGGTTTCCGCCTCATGGGCTTTGGTCACCGCGTCTATAAAAACTTTGATCCGCGAGCCAAGATCATTCGGGCCAGTTGCGACAAACTGCTTGCCAAACTGGATCTTGATGATCCACTGTTTGAAGTCGCCCAAAAGCTTGAAGAAGTCGCGTTGAAAGACGAGTACTTCATCGAACGCAAACTCTATCCCAACGTCGACTTCTACTCAGGCGTGATTTATCGTGCACTGGGCATTCCGATCCAGATGTTCACCGTCCTGTTTGCGATTGGACGCCTACCCGGATGGATCGCTCACTGGAGCGAAATGCATAGCAATCCTGCCACACGGATCAATCGCCCGCGTCAGGTCTACACTGGTAGCACCGAGCGTGATTTCATTCCCATCGAAAAGCGATAAGCGGAACCTGGTGGGCTTTGCTGCGGCACCCCGCTGAAGCCGGAAAATAAAAAGGGGCGATCTCCTGATGCTCGCTGTGGCGTGCGTCCCGAGGCATCTTGTGTGATTTGCAGATAGATTCGACGATCGCCGTGATTCCCAACGCTGAGAACTGTGGCTAGAGAACTGTGGCTAGAGAACTGTGGCTAGAGAACTGTGGCTAGAGAACTGTGGCTAGAGCAGAAGGCCGGCGACTGCACCGGTCATGCAACAGGCAAGCAACCCGCCAAACATGGCTCGCAGGCCCAACTGTGCCAAGTCCTTCTTGCGTGACGGTTCCAAACCGCCGATGCCGCCCACTTGAATTCCAATTGCACCAAAATTGCTGAATCCGGCCAAAGCATAAGTCATCACAATCGCGGTGCGTTCGCTGATCGCTTTACCAACTCCGACCTCAGCTTTCCCCAATGCGTCGTAAGCGATGAACTCATTGGCAACGGTTTTCAGACCAATCAGTCTGCCAGCCTCAAGGCACTCCCCAGCAGGAATCCCCATGAGCCACGCCAGCGGCCAGCAGAGATAACCCAACACCACCCCCAAAGACAATCTTGGGTCGCCTGCGGCATCCACAAACCCGACCTGCTCGGATGCAAATCCCAAAATCAGGTCGACAAGAGCGAGTAAAGCCAGGAATGCGATCAGCATCGCCCCAACATTCATCGCCAATTTCAATCCATCGCTTGCACCTTCAACGGCTGCGGCGATCAGATTGACGTGCTCGGAGGGGGCCGAAAGTGTCATTTCAGCCGATACTTTCTCAGGCTCCATTTCCGGTACCATCACTTTGGCAATCAACAGAGCGGCCGGTGCACTGATGACAGAAGCGGTCAACAGGTGCGAGATGTCGATTCCCATGCCAGCATACACCCCCAGAAGGCCGCCGGTCACAGTGGAGAAACCGCCGGTCATCATGGCGCAGAGCTCACTGCGAGTCATCTTTGAAAGATAGGGACGAACCACCAGGGGCGCTTCCGTGTGACCAACAAAAACGTTGGCCGCTGCTGAAAGGGTTTCAGCCCCACTGGTACCAAGCGTGAATCGCATCACCCATGCCATGCCCCAAACAATCCGCTGCATCAGACCAAGGTAATACAGAATACTCATCAGTGACGAGAAGAAAATCACCGTGGGCAAAACACCGAAAGCAAAAGTGCCCAGCAATGTTTCACCGAGTGGATTCTCTCCACCAGCGCCGAACAAAAAACCACTGCCTTCGGTGACCGTATCGAGGACAGCCGTGAACACATCACCAATCTTCTCAAAGACCAAACGCCCAGCCGAGGTTCGCAGCACCAGAAACCCCAGCAACAACTGCAGGAACAGCCCTCCCGCCACGACTCTGGCCGGGAAGCGTCGTCGATTGCTACTGATCAACCAGGCTAGAAGAATAAAGATCAACAGGCCCAATACACAAATGAAACGTGCCTGCATGCCTACCTGCTCTGGTGGATATATACTTGAAGTGGAAAAACCGTTTAGCCTGGTTGGGGTGTATCAAAAATGCGATCACCTGCATCACCCAGGCCGGGCACAATGTACGACTGCTCGTTCAGCACGGGGTCAATCGCAGCAACGTAAAGCTTAACCTTGGGAAAATCCCGCTGCACCCGCTCTACCCCATCTCTTGAGGCAATGATGCTGAGTACTCGAATTTCTTCGACACCCCACTCCATCAACCTCCTCACGGCCAACTCAATCGAACCGCCGGTTGCCAACATGGGATCAAGCACCAAAGCCGTATTGGGTGCCCCTGACTTGGGAAGCTTATCGTAATACTCAACCGGTTCGGCAGTTTCCTCATTCCGATACAAACCCAGATGCCAGACAGCAGCGTCTGGCAACAGGTTGAGCAATGGGTCAACCATGCCCAAACCCGCCCTTAAAATCGGCACCAACGCAATTCGCCGGGTCACCTGATGGCAATCTGCCGGAGCAATGGGAGTTTGTACCGAAACTGGTTCAACTGCCAAATCATCGGTCGCATAAACCCCAACCAGAACAGAGAGTCGATTCACCGCAGCACGAAAATGGCTTGGAACGGTCGATTTATCTCTCACGGTGCACAGATGGTGCTCAATCAGCGGGTGCTGAATTTCAGTAACATGCCCCACAGCCACACCATCCTGAAAAAACGGGTACCAGCAAAAAAAGCAGCGGATGGAGTGGGATTCGAACCCACGGTACGCGCAAACGTACGCCAGTTTTCAAGACTGGTGCCTTCGACCACTCGGCCACCCATCCAACAACGGCAGAACCGCCGTCTGTGAGATGCATGTTTTAAGTGTTTTTCAGCCGGTCGTCGACCGCACTTGATTCCTTACCCGCAGCAAACCCAACACCCTTGAATTGCGTCAGCAAGGGAATGAACACCGTGGTCTCGTGCATATCACCGCAGGATCTGCCTGCTCACCAGCAGCATCAACCGACGAAATCACGTGACCACGAGTGGCTTTCCAACTGACAGCTAAGCATTCGGGCTACCCTTGCGAGCCAATCTGTCTCCCTGATCCAGAGCGGCAAGCTGATCCAGAGCGGCAAGCTGATCCAGAGCGAAGCTCGAGTCATCAGATGTCTCATTTTCGCGTTCAGCATCAATCTTGCCAAGCAACTCGAAAAAGTCATCGGCTGCACCTTCAGGCTCATCAAACCCAGCCAGCAAAAGCTTTTCCGTATCAGGAGCCAAAATCGATGCCGAATTCATATCCTTTGACATGGGATGCAAAATCGACTCATCCTCCCAGATCGATTGCAACTCATTGTCATCAATAGATCGTAAGCCTGCTTTTTCGCCATCGAAACCTGCAGCCCGCATGTCATTGTTGCTACCAGATCCGCTGAATTCATCACCGTTTGCGAAAGAGTCAGCCGTCGCTGATCCTCCACCATGCCCACCCGCCATCGAAGACGAACCACCACCGGTCGCGATCGTCCATCCCATGTCCTTCATCATCCCCAATTCAAATGCATTGGGAGCATGAATCGCAACACCATTGACCAGCGAGGGAGTCATCACAGCAATGCCTCCGTAATCGGCCTGGTTAACGTGGCTCACACTCGAGCCCGGTTCAAACGGGTTGGGAGCATAAATTCGTACACGAGTATCGGAATTCGCTGCCACAGCATTTGCACCACCCCAATAAAGATCGTCACTGATGATGGCGGCAGCTCGCTCAGCATCGGTCGCCATTGTGGTAAGACTTGTGCCATCGCCAAGCTCAAGGAACGATTCGTAAATTCCCCAATCCCCACTCAACCAGCCATTGCTACCATCTGTCTGAATGCCTGAGAAGTAGTTCAAACCATGCCCCACTTCATGAATCACGACAGTCATGAAGTCCCACTTGCTCGTGGGTGTCGCAGCATCGGTGCCGTAGTACCAGCTGGTAAAGCTTGAATTTAATGTGATTCTGATTTCAGACTCGTTCTCGTTCAGATCCTCTTCGACCAGATGGTTGGCTAACGCTGCTCCAGCTCCTCCTACGCCTGTAACATTCCAGAAAGACAGAGAGCTCGCACCACCAAGTACGCCGGAAGCGAGAGGATCCATTTTAGCGTCAACATAAATGGTCTCTCCGGCATACGAAGCAAGCATCGCATTTTCCCAAGCATCCAATGCTGCTTCCATAGCGTCACGCCTCTGTTGACCCAACGAAGCATCAAAGAAACCCTCACCCGCACTATCCTGATAGTTGGCGATAAAGTTGATACTCTCGTTATCAAAGACCGTCAAAACCAGATCATCGATGTCCAATGAAGTGGGGAAATTAACCGAGTCCTCGGTCGAAGCAATCGCATGGGTGATCGTACTGGCGTGAGTTCCTTCTACCGCAGTGTCATCCACCGCACGAACCGTAATTTCCTGAGGTGTCGTACCATTTGTCTCATCAAACGTTACTGTCACAGCAGAAGAGAAATTCACCCCATCAACGCTCACCTCAGACTGTGCATCGGAGGCAACGGTAATTCCAACGTCACCCGTGGGTAGTTGGCTGAGTGCCAGACTGTATGAATCGGTGGCACCACCTTCGACGATCTTACCACTTCCGGCACTGAGCAATACCGACGCACCGGCGGAAGCGATTCTCAACCCCTGGATCGCCGCATTGTTGGCAGTATCGAACAACACCGTCAGTTGACCGTCAGACACTTCCACCTGGTAGGTCGACTCCTGTGAATCACCAGCACTGGTTGACTGCGTGGCCTGAAAAGCGCCTTCCAGATACAAATCCCAAGGACCCTGTGCGAAACTTGCGTCGCCCATCGTCAAAGTCACATCGTAAGTTCCATTGGCAACATCCACCACAAAC
>PKCN01000097.1 GCA_002862205.1 Planctomycetaceae bacterium
GCTTTCTTTGCCGTGGTATTTTTTCTGCCAGACATTTCGTTTCGCGCGACGATGCTTGACCGCGGACCAACCCAATTCGTTGCTGTCTTCCTTGGGGTCTGGTGCGCGACCATTCTATTAATCAAGCGATCGAAGCTGAAACTTCAACGTGCCGCCCTGAACTACTCAGCTGTCCCTGAGAACAGCGACTTTGTGCTTTCTTCGCAGACAGCAGATGAACTGATACACAACATTTACAACATTGCCGAAGATCCTGAGCGTTTCGTCGTATTCAATCGAATCCTGATTGCAGTGGCGAACCTCAAAAATCTCGGGCGTGTTTCGGATGTCGATGACATCCTGCGATCGATCGCTGAGCGGGATGAGTCAGCTCAGCAAACCTCATTTGCCATTCTGGGTGGCTTTCTTTGGGCAATTCCTGTGCTTGGTTTCATTGGAACGGTATTGGGTCTGGCTCAGGCAATTGGGACTTTCAGCGAACTGCTTGATTCACAATCGGATTTGTCCGGCATTGTGGGTTCACTGAAAGAAGTCACAGGTGGACTCAGCACAGCCTTTGAAACAACACTGGTTGCTCTTGTCATCGCGTTGGTCGTCCAGCTGTGGGTCACCGCCCAGAAAAAAGCAGAAGAGGTTTTTCTCGACGACTGCAACGAATACTGCCTCAAGCAAATCGTCAATCGGATCAAAATCCTGCCATTCGAACAAGCTCGGGAAATCTGATGTCATTACCCTTCCCCTGCCGGATTGAACAGCCACAACAGGGTCTGAATCCATGAGCCGACGAACCATTGGCCCGGGCGTATCTTTCTTTGCGTTCCAGGACATCATCACCGCTGTGGTCGGCATCTTTATCCTGATCACTCTTACGCTGATTCTGGAATTGAACCAACGCGTCGAGTCAGCGTCCGATGCTCCCGAGTCGGCGAATCCGAACATTGAACAAGAAGTCGTGGATCTGGAACAGCAAACCGCCAACCTGCAAAGGCAATACGACCTGCGTTTGCAACAACTCGCAGATATGTCGGAAATCACGGTTTTGAATCGCGACCAGAAGATCCAGGAGGCCAAAGCAGATCGTATGGCAGCTGAGCAACAGCTTGCAAACCTGATCAAGATGCTTGCTGCCATCAATCAACAGATTGAGAATCGGAACGAATCCAATACTGAGCTTGAAAGCGAAGCATCACAACTGTCGGAGCAGAAGAAGAAGATTGAGCAACTGGAAACGATTCTGGCAAAATTGGCAAATCAGAAAAATCAAATCAAAGGCGAAGAGGGGTTGCTGTACCGTGATCAGGTCGACAGCACGAACTATGTCTGTCTGGTCCAACTGAACGGGGCTGGCGTGAAAATCAAGGATGCGGCCAACCAGCTGGTAAAGACGCTTTCCAATGCACGTGGTTTCGCGTCTTGGCTTCGAACCAACACACCACGGGGCAGACATTTCCTCATTCTGCTGGAACCCTCGGGGGTGAAACATTTCGAAGACATTCGGGAGCAATTACAGGACGCAAACGCCATCTATGGATTTGATCTTGTGGAAGATGGGCACGAGGCCTCGCTCACCTTTGAATGGGAAGCAAAACCATGAGACGCCGACAAACCCAGACCGACAGTTTTGACTTATTCCTCGACACCATCTGCAACACATTTGGTGGGATCATTTTTCTGGCGATTCTTGTAGCCATTCTGATCCAAACAAAAAGCGTCCTGCACCAACCGGAACAAAAAGACCAGACCACTCACACACGTCAGGAGTTCAGAGAACTTCAAACTCGACTGACGGCAGCAGAATCGTCCGTACTACGATTGACCCTTGCACTGGAAAGCATGCCGGAAATCAATCCCAGTGATGACTTCCGGGAGTACGCCGAAACCAAAAATGAGCTTGCAGAGATCGACCAGAACATCCAGCAAATGATGACCGAGTCGAAAACAAAGAGCAAAGAGCTTGAAGCAATCATTGCTGCCAACGAAACCCTGGAAGAAGACAATCAAAAAGTGCCTGAGCGACTCAAGTCGCTCACTGAGCTTGTGAAGAACGAAGAAGCGGCCGTTTCAGAAATCATCAACACACGACAGACAACGCTCAAATTACCACGCGAAAAAGAAAGCAGTGCCCGATCAACACTCGCACTGCTCAACGGTGGCCTGCTTTACATCGCCGGGGAATTCGATGGCAGCCGTGATGAATTCGATGGACCGCATATTGAAACCAGGAAGACCGTGGGCGGTTTTCGAGTCTTGCCCAAAGCTGGCCAAGGCGTTGGTACTGACAATGCACAAACGGCCTCATTTCTGTCCGGAACGGTACGGCAAGGACAAATCGTAACCCTCGCCGTGTGGCCTGACTCGTTCGGCCTGTTCACAGAATTGAAGCCAAAACTGATCAAATCAGGCCTTCGGTATCAGATCTGGATTCAAGCTCCCAATGAAGATCTGATTGTAAGTATTGGTGGCAGCAATAGCAGCCGTGCCCAATAAAATCCTCTGCTCTCAAATAAAACAAATCACTTCGAAGCTTTACAAATTCGCATCCACCTAAATTCCAAAACCCGACTTTCAACACGAATCGTTGATTGGTAATTCCCCCGCCATCTGCACCAACTCCATTTCATACCAACCGGTGCAATCACTTTCCAACGTAGAACGAGAGGAAACAACAGATGCAAATTCAATGCGCTGCTTGTGGCAAACAGATGAATCTTCCCCAATCTGTAGCAGGAAAGAGTGTGCGTTGCACTTGCGGACAGACGTTGCAGGTCCCCAAAAACGCAGCGGGGCCAGCATCGGTTCAGCAAACTGCTCCCCAGCCCATGAGACCTGCGAATGCTTCCACCGGTGTGGAGTCCTACTGGTGGTTGATGACTTACATCAAGATCAACAGGATCCTTGGCTACATTTTCCTGGGCTTGCTGATCATCGGTGCGTTCATTCTGGTAGTGGGCAACGTCCAGCTGATCACACTTCTATTCGAACTTCCCGTCGGAGAATTTCTGGTTGGACTGTTGACCATGCTCCTATCCTTCGCAGGCTATGTCATCGTCGGTTTTGTGTATTTGGTAATCTGGTTTGCTTCCGCTGATTTCCTTCGGGCAGTGGTCGAAATCGCTGAAAACACGCGGCGAATCAAGTAGTCAAACTGCTGAGCTTCCGCGTCCCACTGAATCCAGAAATCACAATGCAATTCGTGCCCCAGCATTTGAAGGATCTGATCGTTGTGAAATCATCACCAAACTACTGCCAGATCACGTCCATCGTGCTCATGCTAATTTCAAGCGTTGCCGCGGCGGCCCCACCTGAACCTGCGGGAATTCAACTCAAGATCGAGCCACTTGGATCGATCTCTGGCAGCAGCCAGTGGGATTGGTGGCAAGCACGCACCGCTTACCTTCCAGGTAACACTCCGATGTGGCTGACTACCATGTCGGAAACTGGCAAGGCAACAAGTCACGACTTCCATGACATCTATCAATCCGTCAGCAATGATCACGGAAAAACGTGGTCGGCACCGGAACGGATACCCTCTCTTCAGAGGCAGCAACAATCGGATGGGTACGAGGTCGCACCAGGTGACCTATGGCCGAGTTGGCATGCAGCGACCGATACGATTTTGGCCACTGGTAAGACATTCAATTTTCGCGATGGAAAAAAAGAGGACTATCTGCGTGAGAAAGTTTCCTACGCTGTGATGGAACGTGGGAAAGCATGGGGGCCACTCCGGTTTCTTGATCTTCCGCACCGCGATCATGCAGGTTACCCAATCATCGCCGCGAACGCTGGATGCACGCAACGATCTGACCAACCCGGTGGGGATGTCCTGCTGCCAATCCGCTACGCTCGCGATCCAAAAAACCGCAACTACACAAGCACCATTGCTCAATGCTCATTCGATGGAAACCAACTCAGCTACAAACGGCACGGGACCGAACTCAACATCCCTCAAGGTCGCGGCCTCTATGAACCCTCACTCACAGCATTCAACGGCAACTATTTCTTGACGCTTCGCGCCGATCATTCTGCCTTCGTGACCCGCAGCAAAGATGGCCTGAACTTTGATGCGATCCGAGAATGGAAATTCGATGACGGAACACCTTTGGGCAGCTACAACACGCAGCAACATTGGGTGACAATTGGCGGCTGTTTATTTCTGGTTTACACTCGCCGTGGCGCTGACAACGACCACATCATGCGACACCGAGCGCCGCTATTGATGGGGCAGGTCAACACGGAAACATTGCAGGTCATCCGCGATACAGAACGAGTAGTTATTCAGGAAAATCATGCCACCTTGGGAAATTCTGGCATCTGCCGGATCAGCAACACGGAATCATGGATCACATGCGGCGAAGGTTTACTGAGACTGGGAAAGCGCAAAGGGCAGCACAACAAAGTCATTTGCGTCAGAATCACGGCAACATCGTTACTGAAGTGAAGCCATGACTAATCCGGCGCCGTCCCTCTAAATTAACGGTTCGCAAGAGAACACCACGTGTGCTAAAATCAGCCTCGCCAACGGGGACTTCTAATGTTCAAACAGTGATCCCAGCAAATTCAAGCTTAATGAACCCAGAGAAAAGCCCTATCGTAGAGAAACGGTTGCAAAATGGATAACAAAACGACAAGCCAACTGTTTGGTGTCGTTTATCCCGCTTGTAGGCACCAGAGCACATGGCCGCAAATGTGACCGGAGCATCTTCGCTCATCAACGACTCTGACAAATGAAATCCCCGCCTCCCTTGCCGGGCAAGTCTCGGCAGCACACTGAAGTGCAACCCGCCACGGAACTTCCGCAGAACCGGAAGCTGACGACATTCTTACTTGCACTCATCGGCAGTCTGAGCGTTCTGACAATTTTCACATTGATATTGATCGTGATCTTTGTTGCAAGGAACGCTTCAAGGACTGCAATGAACAACGATGCCACTCATCAAAATTCTGCTTCAGCATCGCACGATACGCCCCCACCCGCAGAGCGAGACAGTGCCACCACATCGCAAGAAGATGATGACGCGAGTGACTCTGTTCCCGGGGTGCCACTCACGCCTCCGCCAGCAGAGCCAAACACAGATCAGCCACCGCCGGCAGAGCCAAGCACAGATCAGCCACCGCCAGCAGAGCCAAACACAGATCAGCCTCCCCCGGCAGAGCCAAACACAGATCAACCACCTCCGAATCCGCCACCCAAAGATCGACCGCCCTCGCCCCCGACACCACCAACATCTGATCCAGCCAAATCGACTGCTCCAACGAGCTACGCCATCCCAAACTTGGAAAGCGAACAGTTGATCTCGGACTGGATCACTGACCCGTTGTCCATTTTCTGTACCGTTCAGCTCGAATCGGATTGGATTCCTGAGGAAGACGTATTTTTTACCAAGTCGGAATCAGAAATCTCGCGAGACCGGATGGCTCGATCCTCAAGAACATTCCCTGAGGCCTGGTCGGGGATTCGTACCTGCCGACTCGACCTAGCAACCTACGACGCATCGGCCGCGAGCGGGGCACTCCCCATCGCAACTTCTAGTCTTGACGAAATGGATGCAGAAATCACCGTGGATCACGATTCACTTGAGCTTTATTTGAAGCTCCGCTGGCGAAAAGGTCCGACCAAGGTCACCACCACGTTGATGCCCATACTTGCCAGCCAATGGCGTGACTACGAAAAGAATACCAAGTCCCAACGGAAGCTGATTTCCAGACTGGTTATTCTCAATGCCACGTCTTATGGCAAGGCATTGCGGACCAACATACTCAAAGATTTTTCACCATCCACGGATGATCTCGGAACTCAAGGTTCGGAAAAGTCAAATCGTCTCGAGGCACTTCGTTTCTCCCTCGATACGTTTGAAGAACGCACAATGCGCGAGGCCCTAACACGGATCAATGAATGCGACTATAAAATCCGGCTAGCGACGACCATGCAAAGAATCTACTACCCGCCGATTGGGTTTCTTGACGGCTATTGGGAATCGCTGGAAAGTTGGCAGAATCGCATTGCTGCTGCTCAACAACCATTCGTAGCGGCCCGCACGGAGTGTCGACGGGTAATGAGCAGTGCCCCCAACGATATCCTCAGAATTGACGATCTCATCGAAAAACAATGTCTTGCGATCAGTGAGCTCCAGAGTTCAAGCGAGCAAATGATCCGGCGTTCGCCAGTTCGCTTGACCCTGCCCCACACGATCCAGTGGTCGACAAGCAATGGAGCAACCGCGGTTTTGCCGCTTGTCATTGACTGCCATTTCAAATAGTGACAAGTTGAGACAACAAACATCTCCCTTCGGTCATAGATCATGCCGGGCGTGCAATTTGACGCACGTGTTCATTCACACCAAACGTTTCGCTTGGCTAATGAATGAAATTCATCAGAATTTTCTGACTCGACCTTCACAAACTATTTCGCGTTGCACAAGTGCCTCGATCCGGAGGCTTCAAAAACCGCAGCTACACGCATGACAAACATTCCCCCGCTACCAGACCGTGCGCCGCCACAGCGTGAGTTTCCCCCTTCACTTCCTGCATCAGTCACTGACACGAAACAGGGTCTACCCTCAACCGCCGATGAGCCCAGGAAACCTGCATTCGGCATCCTGATCGTTTGTGCGTTTGTCTTATTCATTTGCCTATTGAGTGCTTTCGCTTTTCTTCTCAGCGTTCTTTCGTCTTCCGAGCAACATCTTGCCGAAAGCGGAAAGGTGGTGCCGAGCTCACCGTTAGCAAGCAGTCCAGAGGCAAGCAGCAACGACAACCGCAAAGCAAGCGAAACGGAGGGAAGCACAGAATCCCAGACTGGCGGTGGGGCACAACAAGATTCTAAACCTGATGAAGCAACTGGAAATGCAGCACCAGACCCTGCATCGGAAACAGCAGTTGTCGATGAGAGCCAAACAACAAAAATCACCGAGACAAAAAATGATTCCGGACCTGGGGTTGGGGTAACAGAGGATCAGGAGAATCCTGCCATGGAATCCGAAACAGAAAAACCGACTGATTCAGACCAGGAAAGCACGTCAACGACACAGGAACAGGAACCTGAAACGCCACCACAATCAGCATTTGCATCATCAAAACCGACCCGAGTCCTTAACACGGGATCCGTCAAGAAAACGGTAGAGACAGAAATCCCTGCAGAAACGCCAATGCCGGAAAACAGTGCTTCAATTCCACCGGTTAACCAAACGGAGTTCAGCGACCGAGTGGAGCGGGAAGGAGGGAAAAGCGGCGAATCTCAAATCACACTCATCTGGAATAACCTCAATGATCTGGACCTGCATTTATATTGCCCTTCAAATGAACATATTTACTTCCAACATCCCAATTCCCGATGTGGTGCTGCACTGGACATCGACATGAATGCAGGATTCGGCCGGTCCAATCGGCCAGTTGAAAATATCGTTTGGGCCAACCGCGCTCCCGCAAGTGGAAGATACGCAATCTGGGTCAAACACTACGCTACTCAAGGTGGCAGAAACCCGACGGCGTTCCAGATTTTGGTCAAGCAAGACGGAAAAACAAGAACCTTCAGGGGACAATTGCGACACAATGAACAGAGATTCATCACGTACCTGCGCGTCCCCTAATCAAGGTAGCCCAGCAACCCCGAACACGCAGGCACCATTCCAGAAGCACACCACCATCCATCAAAAGTCATCGCTTCAGTTTCTACCCTCAGTTGCCACTGGACCTGCGCGTGTTCGCTTGCCGCACAAAGCATCCGAATCTTTATGTTGAGACGAAGGTGAGCTTGCTCTGCGAGATTACTCGGCGAGATTGCTCTGCACGGGACAGTATCGCGGGTCGCTCATGAACCTCGGTCTTCATACCGGATCCAAGCCGGTCATTGTTCCGGTGCTGGAAACGAAGTCATCGATTTCCAAACCAAGCTGCTGCAGCATGGAGACAAACAGATTTGTGAGGGGATAGTTTTCCTGCTGGTCGAATGCGAGGTGCTGACCATGACGGAATCCGCCCCCCGCCAGGAGGATTGGCATATTTCGCGTATCGTGATTACTGGCGTTACCAAGATTCGATCCGAACAGGACCATGGTTTGGTCCAAAAGTGAATATTCAGCCTCGCTGGAGTCGGCCAGCTTGCCGAGGAATCTGCCCAAAGCCGTCACAATCGCCATCTCGACGATTGCCAACTGTGCAATTTTCTCTGGGTCCCTGGCATGATGGGACAGCATGTGATGATCCGTATCAACGCCTGCAATCGCTGGGATCAGGTTCCTTCCTGGATCTGAAAGCGTGATGAAACGCGTTGAATCTGTCTGAATGGCCAGATGCATCATGTCGTACATCAGGTCCAGCCTTTCAATCAGGTATTTAGGGTCAAGCACATCCCTTGGTTCCTCAACATCCACGACGGGCTTGGGGTACTGTTCCCACTCTTCCGCCTTCACCAGGCGTTTCTCTGCTTCACGAACGGAGTTGAAGTACTGTTCAAGTTTCTGCCGGTCACGCGAGCCCACACGCCGCTGCATTCGGCGAGCTTCTGCCGCGACCGCATCCAAAACACTTTGACCTTTTTGCAGCCGTTCCACCGTCAACTTTTTGTCGGCCGAATTCCCCTCGACAAACAATTTTTTGAACACCCGTGACGGTCTTGATTCGGCGGGAATCTCGACTCCTGCTCGCGACCAAGAAATGCCTGCACTGGCTGTGGTCAACGCCAAAGACGCAAACCGGGTCTCGGAACCGAGGCGTTCGGCAGCCAATTGATCAATCGAAATTGAATTTTTGAATCCGGCACTGAGCGGATGCCGTATGGCAGTCAGGAACGACTTTCTCGATGCGTGCCCGCCATCCACCTCCGGGTGCGATGTCCCTGAGATGTAGGTAAAGTCCTGTCGAAATCGTTCCAGAATCTCCAGGTACGTTGATAACTGGTAGTCTCTGCCTGACTGTTCCGGTGTCATGTTGGGCGCATGGAGCCCCAGCTCAACATTGACTGCCACCATGCGTCGTTTTGGCATCCCCGACTGTCGCCCCTCAGCATCCTGACTCAAAGCGGTTCGCGGCATGGATTCCAACATCGGTAGAGCCAACGAGACCCCTGATGCTCGCAGAAACTTGCGACGAGATTCGTTCTTCGGCAACTTTTCTGTGTGTTCGGAAAACATGGGCCTGCCATTTCAAAATCGGAAAATTCGCAACTCGAAAATTTTACTGTACCAAGGAGTCACTGTCACAAAATTCGCTCAAAACCCTGATCCATGCTGCACTGCCAACGCTCAAGCCACGTTCACGGTCTCTGAAAAAGGTCGCTTTGGACAATCACGTGAATCAGATCACGAAAACCATAACCTTGCTTCTGCACAGACGCTGCTATTTGCTGGATCGCATCACGGTCAGCAAATCCCATTCGTCGCCCCAATCCATACGTCATCAGTTTGCGAGTCAGCCCCCTGGCAATCGCCGATTTATCTTTGAGCATCCATGCTTTGAACTCCCTCACATCGTGAAATGATGTTCTGTCCTCTGTTTCGCCGGATGCATCCACAGGAGGGCCGATCTTGTATCGTACATAATTGAAAGTGAACGGAGCCCGTCGCAGTGTAGGCCGCTTTCCCTCACCGGTCGTTCGATAATGATCGCGCCATCCGCCGATCGCATTGAAATTTTCGAGAGCAAACCCGGGCGGGTCAATCTTGTCATGACAAATAGCACACGACTGTTGGTCGCGGTGTTTCGCCAGTTGCTGCCTCAACGTCACGGCTCCCCGTGCATCTGGCTCAATGGCTGGCACATTGGGTGGCGGTACTGCTGGCGAAATGCCCAGCAGATTTTGCATGACCCAGGCACCCCGCAAGACGGGTGATGTATGCGTCCCATTTGCAGTGACCTTCAGGACGCTACCCTGTGTCATGACTCCCCCACGCACACTTCTGGCAGGAAGCATCACCTTACGAATCATCTGTCCTCGCACTCCATCGATTCCATAGTGGGTAGCCAAACGTCCGTTTAGCATTACAAAATCGGAATCAATGAAATTCATGATGCTTAAATTCTGATCGAGCAGTTCCTGGAAAAACGCCTCGGTCTCAGCGACCATCGAGATTTTCAGCAACTCGTCAAATTCTGGAAACAGTTTTTCATCAGGTGCTGTGAAGTCAATCTCACGTAGCCCTAACCACTGACCCGTGAAATTCTGCTTGAATGCCTTACTACGTGGGTCGCTAAGCAAGCGTTCCACCTGCTGTCGCAAGATCAGTGGTTCACGCAAGTTGTCTCGCTCTGCCAATCCGAGCAGTTCGCTGTCAGGTGCTGAGCTCCATAAAAAATACGACAATCGAGACGCGAGCGCATAAGAATCGATGTGACTGTCGCCCGTTTCCTCAAGGAACAGAAACTGGGGTGAGCAGAGAGCCATTTTCAATGCTTGGCGAAGCCCTTTCTGGAACGATTCACCGGACTCGATGGCGGCACGCACCATGCCCAAATGGGAGGCAATTTCGGTGCCATCCACCGGCCGCCGAAATAATATTGGCAAACAGCGGCCAAGGATCTGTTCAGCATCCTGCACCGTGCCTGTATCAAACTCAACCTTCCCCAAAAGCTTTTTCCTGCTCGCTGGCGGCCACGTTTCAAGTGGTCCCTGGATCGTAATTTCACCGATCTCCAAACCCGGATTCGGATAAGTATCGGCATCCTTGCGAGTATCAATGGTTCCGTAACATTTTGGCTGGAAGGTCCCTCGATTCTGCACCAAACGATCGACAAACTCGATAGTCTGCCACTGACCGGGCTCAATATCGTAATAGCCAACCAGATGTTTTTCTGCGCGACCAACGATCGTGTCTCCACCATAAATACGCATGGTTACTGGTTTGTCACTCTGGATCGCCCGGACACGGATACTACCGTGATAAGTTCCAGCAGGCGCAAGTAGCCTGGCAAAGTTGACCAGATTGGTAGGGCAATAATTCGACTGGAAAATAACCAGCCCCGCATCTGTCTTGCGGAACATTTTTCCAAACTGCCTGTCATTCAGATTCCCAAGGTGATCGCGTTGATCATTGAGATTGGTCACATGATTGATGACCTTGGGTTGTTTCTCGGGCCCAAACACCGAATCGATGACTGCATCAGCAGCATCCAGATAAGCACGCATCGCTTCGGCCGATACCGCCAGACCCTCGCCCACATTATCAAACCCATCCGTTGAGGCATCCTGTGGAAGCAGATCTTTCACCAGGACTGAGATACCGAAGACATCCCGAACGCTATTTTCGTATTCAATGCGATTCAGGCGTCGCAACACCACATCGTTTCGTTTTCGCTGGGCAGTCGTGAGATCCTGACTGAGCGAAGCCATGAATTCCTGCTTCACAACCGGACCAATTCGAGGCTCGCCCTCGGGAGGCATCTCACCAGACTCAACCCGGTCATGCACCAGTACCCACCGCCGCATGTTTTCCGGATCCGACAGATCGCGACCGAGCGTTGACAAATCCAAACCGGCTTCTGCCGCTTCACCTTGATGACATGAAAGGCAATGCTCGCTATATAGCGGTGCATCCTGCAGTGCCCACAGACGTCCGGACCGTGGCACCCTCTCCGTGACCGCATCTTCAATGTTTTGTCCCGAAAGTGAGACCATCATGCAATCAGGCAGACAGAAGCCAGACAGACAGAAGCCAGCCATACAGGAGCCACTGAGCAGCATTAGCATCGATGACACGCGCATTAAAATCGTGGACACTGAACCTCCCAGCAATCGACGTGAACGGAATTTCGCTGATAGATGTTGCATGAAAGGGGATTAATC
>PKCN01000359.1 GCA_002862205.1 Planctomycetaceae bacterium
CGAGGATGGTGCCCAAATGGCAGCGATGCTTTCCGAGCCAGGTGCTAACAATTCAGAAGTTTCGTCGCAGGCAGCGGCTCCCGATAACACTCTGAATCGCTAATACCCGCAGCCGGGCCAAGCTAAACCCCCCACACTGCCTTGTTGGGCAGATTGGCATCATTGATAGCATTTAAGGGGATGATTGTGCCTCTTGTTGGCCTTTCGAGCGGATGTTCGTTCTGCTCCATGCCGGTAAGATTCTGATTTTCGCAGGGTTCCCCGGCATCTCTTCGCGATAATAATTCTTGAATTTCAAGTCACGCCCGATTGACACCTATGTGTCGCTAGTTACCCTATCGCTCGAAATTACGCGGTCGGAATAACCTACGCAAACCTCCCAGTTTGCACCTGATTGGGTATCCGCCGAAGCATTCGTGAGCCTGTTGACGCGTTGTCAACGGCACGAGATGTGGGGTCTCAGGAATCAGGCCCAGAACCATGATGTGCGAATTCGGATCGCACCTAACTCCGAACTCTGGAGATTGAAGATGAATCGGACTGTGGTGAGCGGCATTGCCGCGTTCGCACTGATGATTGGTGCCGGACTTGCTATGACTGACACAACTGCCGAAGCTGGTCGCTGCGGTGGTGGACTTTTATCTCGTCTGCAAGCGAAAAGCTGCGGCGGAAAAGTTATGTCGAATCTCGGCAACAAGAGCTGTGGTGGTGGATTGCTTGCTCGCCTGAAGGCAAAGCACGCTTCTGACTGCTGTGCTCCTGAAGCTGCTCCTTGCGAAGAACCAGCTCCTTGCGAGCCTGCACCTTGCGAACCAGCTCCTTGCGAGCCAGCTCCTTGTGCAACTGAGACTGAGTGCTGTGAGGATTCTTGCTGCGATAAGCCAGGTCTGCTTGAGCGTCTGTTCAGCAAATTGCGTCGCAACAAGGCCTGCTGCGAGACTGTTGCACCCTGCGGTGATGTAGAAGAAGCTGAAAGCAGCAGTGACTCCGCTGAAGAAGCTCCACCAGCTCCTGTAGCTGATGCAAAAGCTGACGCTTAGTGCTTCTTTGAAGATCGGTTTTCAGGGGTCATTTCCTGAGTCGGTCAACAAATTCAAGTAGCCCCGTCGATTTCAGAATCGGCGGGGTTTTTTTGTGCATTTGAGAATTGTTCAACAATGTCGGGTCGCAGTCTCGCAACGTTATTGAAATCATCAATATCATCCGGCTTCAAATACAGGTGCTCTGATTGGTCCCGGTCTTGAACGTAGAACCAGTCAGGTGTGGTCACGGCATGTGCAGTTCGGTCCGATTTGGTGACAACGCTAGTGCCGTCATCAGATCGACACCATTGTTCGGGTGACCAAATCAGGGAACTTGCGTTCTCGGGCGACGAATGATCCGCGATTTGGTCCAGGATATTGGGAAACGTATCACCGCCACTCAACTGGGGCAGGTGCAAAGGTCCAAGATCGCTCACGATCAGTGGAAGTCGAATATCGGCACTTCTCAATGGGCCCTGACGATGTCCCATCCAACCGTTTTGCCCCAGTTGGAAACCGCTGGTGCCGACGATCAGAACATGGGGGTCATCGGCATTGAGCGATGTGAGAAGGATTTCAATGAGGACGTCCAGAAGTCGGATCTGGCATCCATAGGTACGCATCCACGACGTGATCAAATCAGGATGAGCTTCGGTTGGGAGTTGAAAGCTTGGTGGCGTGAGATCTTCAAAATAAGGTGGAAGTTTTTCGACCCGTTCCATGATTTCGTTTTCCTGTTCAAGCAATTCCACTTCGTCGCTTGGGGCGAGGGAATCCTGATCGCCTTCGTCCATCAGCGACATATAACGCGGAGCATCCCAGCGTCGGGTCAGGAAGTCACTGTGCAGCCATAGGATGCTCCAGTCGTCTTCCTCTGCGTCACGTTCGATCGCAGCTGCAACTAATTGCCCCAGCTGGGTATCAACAATATCTTCTGCCGGTGATGTTTCCCAATTTTTATCGCGGTCATGCAAAGAGACCATCCGATCGAAGGGAAGTGTTTCAAATCGATCGGCAACCTGTTCAACATCAGTGATCAGATCGATACTTCCGTTGGCTTGCCACTTGTCTTTCCAATGGGAGGTCTGATCCAGCTTCTGTGCCATGTGAAAAAACATGTTCGAGGGCTGATCATCCGTTGCCAACCAGCGATCCCAGACACATCCTGTATCGGCAATCGCGTCGATTGCTGGCGTTCGATTCCATGATGATCCGTAGCAACCCAGGGCTGATGGAGTCAGGCCTTCGAGTGACAGGACAAGGAGCGGTCGAGGCTTCAAGTGAATTCCAGCAAGTTCGAGATCAGCGGAGGATACTTTCCAACATGTTTTAAACATTCCGCTCCCGAAAGTGTAGGATTTGGCACGCAAAAAACAGAGGGACTGTTTGTTTTGATCTGCTGCAGTTACCGAAGTAATCGATCAGTCACTGCATTGCAGCAGTCACGCAAAAGAATCCACACCGTCGCCCACCCCAGTTGCGGCCAGTTGCAGCCCGGTGTTGGTGGGGTGGCATTGACAGCTTCGTCTGGCAAATGCGTCTGGCAAATGTACCCGGCAAATGCGTCTGGCAAATGCATCTGGCAAATGTACCCGGCAAATGTACCCGGCAAATGCATCTGGCAAATGTACCCGGCAAATGCGGCTGCCTTTGGCGAATGATGGAGGGTGTTTACCCCAGCTGTGCGGTCGGTGGGTCCATTCATTCGTCAATCGCTCGGTCGGACCGCTTCAAGCTTTCACTGGCTTCTTTTTTGGCTTGAAAATCTCGGTCGCTGTTCCAAAGTGGACTTCACCTGCGTTCATCAGTGTTTCGCTGAGTGTCGGATGTGGATGAACACTATCAGTGATGTCATGGACTTCGCAGCCCATTTCGATCGCCAGAACTGCCTCGGCTATCAATTCCCCGGCGCCACTGCCGACAATGCCGCAACCCAGAACACGGTCAGTTTTGGGGTCCACCAACCATTTGGTCAGACCATTGGTGATTCCCAGGGCCTGAGCCCGGCCACTGGCAGCCCAGGGATAAATTTCGACATCAACTTCGACTCCCTCTCGTTTGGCTTCCTCTTCAGTGATTCCTGCCCAGGCAATTTCCGGGTCGGTGAACACAACAGCAGGAATGGCTGCCTTGTCGAATGCTACGTTCTTTCCTGCGATGACCTCAGCTGCCACACGGCCTTCATGGGTCGCTTTGTGGGCGAGCATGGGATCACCTGCGATATCCCCGATCGCCAGAATATGGGGATCAGACGTCCGCTGCTGTTCATCGCAGAGGACGAAGCCACGGTCATTGACCATGACCTTGGTATTCTCGAGCCCAATACCGCGCGTCACTGGGCTGCGACCGATGCTGACCAGTACCCGGTCGTATTGCTCATGCCCAAATTTATTCGGCCCTTCAAACGTGACCTCGATTTTGTCGTCGACCTCCGTCAGAGACCCAACTTTGGTGTTGAGGAAGACACGTCCTTGGCACAACTTGTCAATCTGTTTTGCCAGAGGTTTGACGAGGTCCCGATCGGCGCCCGGCAGCAGACCGTCCATCAATTCAACGACACTCACTTTCGAGCCCAGTTGAGCGTAGACACTACCCATCTCGAGGCCGATGTAACCACCACCAACCACCAGCAGATTCTCGGGAATATCTTTCAGAGCGAGCGCGCCTGTGCTGTCCATCACGCGGTCGCTGTCGATCCGAAACGCTGGGGGCATCGCTGGAACGCTACCGGTGGCAAGAATGCACTTGTCAAACGTCAGCGTACCGCCGTCGGGGATCGATTCATGGTCACCTTCAAGTTTCAGGGTGGTTGAATCGACGAAGCTTCCTCGTGCCTGGATGACCGTCACATTGCGACGTTTGGCCAATTGGCCCAATCCGCCGGTCAGGTTCGAAATCACCTTGTTTTTCCGAGCACGAACCTTCTCGATATCGATCTTGGGGTTCTCTTCATAAACAACACCCCACTCTTCCCGCAGTTCCTCGACTTCACTGATGACTTTGGCAACGTGCAACAATGCCTTGCTGGGAATGCAACCTCTCAGCAGGCATGTTCCGCCAAGCCGCGGTTCGGCCTCAACAATGGTGACATCCAGCCCTTCGTCGGCTGCCAGAAACGCTGCGGCATAACCGCCGGGACCACCACCAAGAACAACAACTGGAGCATGCATGAGCGAGGCTTACCTTGCAAATTTGAATTAGGAAAATGCATGAATTGGGAAGTCAGCAATTTTCGCCATCATCCCAGAGACCACAGAGTCTTGGCTTGCGATTGTGATCTTGCACCCTACAGGCAGCAGGATGCCTGCGGCAATTCACTTTCGCGTGACAGCGAAACGACCCTCGTAGCGGTCAATGACTTTGGGAGCCGATGTTCGTGCAACATTGGCTCAGATGTTCACGTGACCCGATTCGAATGATCGCTGTCAGCCATGCTCAATCAACCAGCGTTTGAAGCCCTGAAGGTCTGCAAACGCTGTCTCTTTTCAATATAACGTGTTGACTAGCGAGACAGGAATTCGACAACGCTGTTGGCGTCCACTGGCAAGCTGATATCGCTTGGTCCCGGCAAACCGAGCACGGTCGCTTTCAGGTTCTCACTGTCAAAGGTGACCCAATCGAGGGCGTCAGGTGCTGCGTTTGCAATTACACCCCGGTACAGGTTTTTGAGGTTTTCGCGACCGCGAACCTCAATGATGTCACCGGGCCGCAACAGATAGTTAGGCTTGGTGACTTTGGTGCCGTTGACGATAAAGTGACCGTGCGTGATCCCCTGACGGGCTTGCGGCCGGGTTTTCGTCAGGCCCACGCGGCGAACCACATTGTCCAAGCGTCGCTCGCACATCAACAGCAGCAACTCACCCGTGTTGCCCGGCTTGCGCCCAACCGCATCGAAATAGCGTCGCAGTTGTCGCTCACCAAGACCGTAGTAATGTTTGATCTTCTGCTTTTCCATCAACGCCAAGCCGTAGTTGCTGGGTCGACGGCCACGAACATGCATTCCCGGTGGCTGCGGGCGACGGTCGAGAGCACGGGCGGCGCCGGCGGTCTCATAAATCAGGACACCAAGTCGACGATTGATGCGAGCTTTTGGGCCGGTGTAACGGGCCATGGGCATACCTTTCCACGCCACGCAGGACGCTGTTCGAGGGGGTGCGAAACAGGATGTTGGCCTGTCCGCAGGATGCGATCCACGCTCTCAATCAGCCGTTATATCGCTGGTTGAAACGAGCATGGCCTCGACAATCGAGGCCACTTGGTCGCACGCTGGATTTCGTTCGGGCGTAAAGTGTCGCCGGAACAGATGATTTTGGCAATAGGAAGAGCGGAAAGAACAGCTGTTTGGTCCCGAAAAAAGAGGCTCGCTCCGCCACCTGCGGTATCAACCGAAATCCCCCGATCACCCAGCAACCATTCACCAATTGATCTCCTTTAAGCGGAACCACGGTTCGACTAACGTGTGTGGCGAGCCGATAGCGATCCAACTTGAAGGCGATTTGAGCTGATTGTGACGACCGTTTGTCAGGGTCCCAAGGCTCGCAACCGTTCATGAAAAAGCTGCCAAACCGGGCAGGATTCAATAAAACCCGCAATCCACAGGCGATTGATGATGGCTGAGATAGACGTTTATGGGGTTGGTAATGCACTGGTTGATATCCAGACGCAGGTTGCCGATCAGGTGTTGGCCGAGCTTAATATCGAGAAGGGCGTGATGACCCTGGTCGATGAGGAACAGCAGTCTGGTGTGCTCAGCAAGCTTGCCGGCTCACCACTGCACCGTTGTGCTGGCGGTTCCGCCGCTAACACCATCGTTGCCTTGGCTGACTTGGGTGGTTCGGCTGCTTATGCCGGTAAGGTTGGAGATGATGAGATTGGTTCGTTCTTCCTCAGTGACATGCGGGAGCTTGGCATCGAAATTGATGTCACACCGGCCACCGGCAGCACCGGTACCTGTGTCGTGCTGATCACCGATGATGCACAACGAACCATGCTGACGCATTTGGGGGCATCAGCCACCCTGACAGAAGCCGATGTTGAGCAGAAGCTGGTGGAGTCGTCAAAGTATGTCTACGTTGAAGGTTACCTGCTGACCAATGACATCACCAAAGCGGCAGCGTATCGTGCGATGGACTTGGCCAAACAAGCTGGTGTCAAAGTCGCCCTTACCGCCTCTGACCCCTTTCTCGTCAATATGATCCGGGATGAAATTTGGGATCTTGTCCGCGGACCCGTCGACTTGTTCTTCTGCAACGAAGAAGAGGCCAAAAGCCTGACGAAGGAAACAGATCCTGTCCAATGCGCCGAAAAAATCCACGAGCACGTCGAAAATGTAGCACTCACGCTCGGAAATAAAGGGTCCATCATCATGCATGCTGGTGAGGCCTATACGATTGAAGGAGCAGAAGCCAATGCCATCGATACCACGGGTGCCGGAGACATGTATGCCGGTGCACTTCTGTATGGCATTACCAACGGAATGGAGTGGCAACAGGCGGGGCATCTCGCTTCCCACGCTGCCGCCAGGATTGTTTCTCAAATGGGAGCACGCTTGGAATCTAAATTCACAGCACAAGAAGTCGCCCAATTCGCCAAGATGAGCTGAAAGCCTGCCAATGGCAGTCCCGGGGTCCCTGCCCATGGCAGTCTCGGGGTCCCTGCCCATGGCAGTCTCGGGGGCCCTGCCAAGTACTCCATCTCCAACAAATACCTCATCTCAATTCGGCGGCCTGCCCCAAATCAGGAGCGAAGCCAGGAGCCAGATGGGTGCGATTGGGACAGCCGCAGGATCGTCCCGCAACGCTCCTGTGGGTGGGAAATGCTTGCGGCCGCAGGGGCATTTGATGGCAAGCTGCCGCCGAATCGTGTTCGATGCGGTGAGATCGAAAGGTAGCACGGGTTGACTGCAAAGGCGGCTCAAACGGAAACTTTGGGTAGCCCGAAACGTTGCTACAGTGAAAGCCCGTGTCGCGTTAAAAGTTGGTGTGTTCGGTGATCCTTGCTGCAGCAAGGCCTGCACGCGGTGGTCTCCACGGTTCACATCTTCTTCCTCAATCCCTCTGCTCATGAATTCATCCCCCGCAGGTCACAGATGGCTGTTGAAATAAGTGTTGGCTATACAGGTCAACTTCGATGTGAAGCAACGCATGGTCCCAGTGGTGAGACGCTCAGCACCGATGCTCCTACTGACAACGGCGGAAAAGGAGAGTCTTTTTCGCCGACCGATCTGGTGGCAACGGCCTTGGGCACCTGTGTGATGACCATTCTGGGGTTGGTCGCTGAGCGACATCAGGTGGATTTGCAGGGGACACAGATCCAGGTGACCAAGGAAATGATGACTGAGCCAGTGCGACGGATTGGTGCACTGCGGACGGTTGTTACGATTCCTGCGAAAGCGGTAGCCGATCAGGAAGTGCGCACCCGATTGGAGACGGCAGCAAGAAAGTGCCCGGTCCACCAGAGCCTGCATCCTGATATTCATGCTCCGATCGATTTTGATTACCAAAGCTGAGCAGCATGAATTTTGCCAGTGCGTCACCCTGGATGATTCCGTTCATATCGGCCGCATCAGGTTTCTTCTGCCGGGTAAATTCCTGCCGGGTAAATTCCTTCTGGGAAAACGCACTCACTCTCCTTGCGATGGCGGGAATGGTCTCCCGGAGAGAGCGTGACTTTGACGGTTGTAGTGGTTGCAACGAATCGAAGCTTCCTGCTCTCAGGTGAGGATGCAAATAGCCGATTTTTAGAGATGTTGTATTCTCTTTACTCAATTTGCGCGCACGCATGTCGGCTGCCTCGATAGACGAAACCGTTGACTTGGAACGGAAACCGAATCTCGTTCGCGATATCTGCGCGCTCGTGCTGATTGCGTTCACGCTGATTTTGACGGTATCGCTCGTTACCCATAACGCAGCCGATCCACTCGACACACCCATTTGGCCTATCAGCGAGTTTTACACTCCTGACGCAACCATCTTTCCACCCAACGCTACGATCACCAACGCGTGCGGATATTGGGGGGCTTTGTTGTCTTCGTTGTTGCTCGATGCTTTGGGTGTCGCATCTGCGATTGTGATTGGTGCTTTGGGTGGTGTGGCCACAGCGTTGATTTTGCGTGGAAGTCTGAACGCACCCGTGTTGCGGTCGCTGGGCGGTACGATCATTGTCATCGCTGTCGCAACGGGTGGCGCCATGTTACCTCTGCAGGCATCCGGTTTACCTGTGGTGGGTGGCGGCGGATTTCTGGGAGCGATGACATCGACCTGGCTGCTGGAGCATTTTGCTCCCGCAGGAGCATGGATTTTGACAATGACTCTGTTTCTGGTCGGGACTTTGATGACCAGCGACTACGCCTTGTTGTATGCCAGCAAGCGTTTGCTCAAGGAGGGTGGCAAAGTTTCCAGATCGGGATTGAAGCGGGCCAGCAAAGCGTTGCCCGGACCACGTCGTCGTCGTCCATTTACTGATTTGGAAGAGCCCATCAAAATTGATGGTGACGGTGATGGGGATGTCGACGGCAGTGCCAGCCCGGAACGGGCAGCACGAGGTGAACCGACCATCAAGTTTCGCCAGCCCAAGAAAAAGCCCAAAGAAGAAGCCCGCGACCTTGAGGTGATTGAAGATGAGGTTGTTGAGGAGGAGCTTGCAGACTCTGACGACGACAACGAGGATGCAGACGAATGGGACGATGATGATGCCGAGGAGGATTCCAACGACGTTTCCGAGCGGGAATTGGATATTCGAAGTGAGAAGCATACGGTTCGCAAAGATGAATCACATCATCTTCCGCAACCCAAAGTGAAGGTTCCCAAACGTAAAACGAAATCAGAATCCTCCGAAAATCTTTTTGAGGATATGAATGAGTCGCTGCCGGGCGGGATGGAGGATTATCGTCTGCCAGGCATCGATTTGCTTGAGCAAAGCGACGATGTCTGTTACGAGGAGCAACTGCACGAAGTGCGTCGTAAAGCGCATGTGCTTGAGGAAACATTCCGCGATTTTGGTTTCAATATTCGAGTGGTCGAAATTGAAACTGGACCGGTCATCGCGCAATATGAGATCGAACTGGAGGCTGGTCTGCGACTGAGCAAGATTACGGGTCTTGCTGATGACCTTGCCATTGCTTTGCGGGTTCCCAGTGTCCGGATTGTGGCCCCCATTCCTGGCAAGAATACGGTGGGCATTGAGGTGCCCAATGAGACACGTCAGGCTGTCCGCCTTCGCGATGTGATCGAAGAATCAGACACGCGATCTGCGAAAATGAACATACCGGTGTTCCTCGGCAAGGACGTGTCCGGAAATCCGATGGTCGTCGATTTGGCCAAGATGCCACACCTGCTGATTGCGGGTCGCACGGGTACCGGTAAAAGCGTCTGTCTCAACGCCATCATTACCTCAGTGCTGATGTGCTGCAGGCCTGACGAAGTTCGCATGTTGATGATCGACCCGAAAATGGTTGAGCTGAGTGGGTATGGGCGTCTGCCCCATCTGATGCATCCCGTCATCACAGACATGAAAAAGGCAGAAGCAATTCTCGCGTGGGCCGTTGAGAAAATGGAGGAACGGTATTCGCTGCTGGCCAAGGTTGGTGTTCGCCATATCAACAGTTTCAATGATCTGGGACGCGAAGAGATCATGCGGCGGCTTGAGATTGATGCGGCAGATGCGACGCAGGATGTGCCGGAAAAACTGCCTTTCATTGTGATTATTGCCGATGAGATGGCTGACTTGATGATGACTGCGGGCAAGGATGTTGAGCAGCATATCATTCGACTTGCACAGAAAAGTCGAGCTGTCGGAATCCACTTGATCCTTGCCACGCAAAAACCCACCGTCGATGTGATCACCGGGCTGATCAAAAGTAACCTGCCGGCACGCCTCAGTTTTCAGGTCGCCAGCAAGACCGACAGCCGTGTGGTGCTCGATGAGAATGGAGCGGACAAGTTGCTTGGCAACGGTGATATGCTGTTCCTGTGGCCCGGTACCAGCACCTTGATTCGAGGTCAGGGGACCTTCTTGTCCGATGACGAAATTGACACCATCTGCGACCACTGCAGCAAAGGTGAGCAGAATTTCGTGGGTGAATTGATGGAATTGAAGGTTGAGCAGGATGGGGACGGGGCTGATGGCACGTCAATGGAGCAGATCAAAAAACGCGACGAACTCTATGACAGTGCGATCGAGGTTGTCATTCGGGAAGGCCGGGGGTCATGCTCGCTGCTGCAACGCTGTCTCGGGATCGGTTATGGCCGCGCTGCCAAACTGATTGACTTCATGGCGGAAGATGGAATTGTTGGTGATTACAACGGAAGCAAGGCCAGAGAAGTTGTCATGACCATGGCGCAGTGGCAGGCAATGCAGGGCTTGGAGATTGATGAGCAAGAAAATGTCGACGTGACCAACGCCCGTCAGATACAGACGGCTGAGGATGTCGCAGACGGCGAGGCGGCAGACGGCGAGGCGGCAGACGGCGAGGCGGCAGACGAAGATGAGACTGAGTACGAAGACGCGCAGGAAACCGAAAACGCTCAAGTCGATGCCGAGTACGGGGAAGAAGAGTACGAGCACGAGGAAGAAGAGGACGAGGAAGAAGAGTACGAAGATTGCGAGTAAAAGGTAGGGCAATCGGTCTTCTGGCTGGAACCTCAGGGCCGGCTTGCTTGTAACCACACACTCACGCTGTTATACCGATCCCTTCTGTTGATACTTCGGTCCCGTTTTATCACGTCTCGCAGGGGGCGTTTCCCCCATGCAAGCATCTGATTCACTCACGCTTCAGCCAGATTCAGTTGCCGCAATCCTGCCGGCAGCTGGCAGTGGACAACGATTCGGAGCTGCCAGCAACAAGCTGTTTGCAGAGCTAGCCGGAAAACCGCTTTGGTTTCATGCGGCATCCAGACTCGCGGCTGCCGAATCAGTGGGGCGAGTCGTACTGGCAGTTTCGCAGGTCGATGAGCCTGTCTTTCGAAACCAATATGCGTCGCTGATAGACCAGTTGGGAATTGAATTGATTCGTGGTGGTAGCGAGCGGACCGATAGCGTGCAGGCTGGACTCGACCATCTGGCTGACGATGCCGGAATTGAATTGGTAGCGGTTCACGATGCAGCTCGCCCGCTGGTTCGCCCCCGAGACCTGACTGCTGTCTTTGCCGCTGCTCAGCGGACGGGTGCTGCGATCCTGGCCACACCCATGCCTGGGACGGTGAAGCGTGGGCAACTGGAAACAGGGGCAAGCATCACCGTTGATCGGCGTGGACTGTGGTTGGCACTCACGCCGCAGGTTTTTCACCTCGGGTTGTTGAAACAGGCCTATCACAAGCACAATGGACGTCCTGCGACCGACGATGCGCAACTTGTCGAAAGAACGGGGCACGAGGTCACCTTGGTGAAAGGCTCCGCAGATAACCTGAAAATCACTTACCCGGAAGACTTGCAAGTGGCCGAGGCGATCCTTGCCACACAGGTCCAGCAAGCCAGATAAAAAAATGCCCGAACATAATCTGCTGGAAGAATTGAAATGGCGCGGCCTGATCCACCAATGCACCGACGAAGATGGATTGGCCAAGTTGCTCGCCACCAAGCCACAGACGGTCTACATCGGATTTGATCCCACGGCGGACTCTTTGCACGTGGGCAGCATGATGCAGCTCATGATGCTGAGACGATTCCAAAAAGCGGGTCACCGTCCTGTTGCGCTGGTCGGTGGTGCCACGGGAATGATCGGCGATCCCAGCGGGAAAAGTGAAGAGCG
>PKCN01000082.1 GCA_002862205.1 Planctomycetaceae bacterium
TTGATTGGTCTTGAGGAAGCGGCCGACGAAAATCATAGCAAAGTGGAGAACTTGACCGCTCTGGAAAAGAAGATCGTTGGACGCAGCGAGGATGAGTGAAGCGGATCTGTTTCATCAGTAGCCGCGCTGCTCAAAGTTTTGGACCAGAGTCGCTCTAGGTCAAGCATTGGATCTGTATCGGTCGGTGCTCGCTAATCGAGGTCGCTATCAAGCATCTAGACGGTTTTTTCGTGGATCCGGATGCTAGCAATCACCATGTCTTCTGATTCAGAATCGCCTTCCTTCGCGGTCGTGTCGCGGGTCGATCTCCGATCCGTGAGGATCTTCCCGTGGGCCCCAACGAGATGCCGAACCATGGCATTCGCATCGGCGTCCTCTTCTAGCTCGTCGATACCCGCCATCTTGGCGACGTTGGAAGGGCTGACTACCCCCCAGTCTTTGCACCAGGTTGAGTCAGAGGATTGGGGTTGGTAAAGCGACTGTGTTCTCGAGGCTGAGGCGCAGCCGAAGCTGGAAGAACACAGCCGGCCGCATAAGCGGCAGGGGTTTGATAATCCAATGAACTGTGGATGCGGTGATGATTGTAGTCGAGTCGCCAGCGATCAATCACCCAGCAAGCTTCCTCGAAGCTCTGGAAGATTTCACGGTTTAGCAACTCATCGCGAAGCGTGCCATTGAAGGATTCTACAAAGCCGTTCTCCCAAGGGCTGCCCTTGGCGATGAACAGCGTCTTGATATCAGCTTCTTTCAGCCAACGACAAATTACCTTGGATACGAACTCTGGGCCGTTTTCGTTGTCAAGTTGTCACTGCGAATGTGTTCGGGGGTGCCGCGTACGGCGAACAGGCACTGCAAAACACCGATCACGCCTTGAGCGGTAAACGATCGCCCAACTTCTATCGCCAAGCATTCTCGTGTGTATTCGTCTATCACCACCAGCAAACGAAGTTGGCGACCATCCTCGGTTCGATCCGTCCCAAAGCCGTACGACCACACATGATTCTCGTAGCGGGCACGGTGACGCACGCAACCATTCTCACTTCCGCCGGGGAATCGTCGCTTACGATGCTGTTTTCGCGGGACTTGCATATGCTCTCGCTTCTAAAGTCGATGAACCCGTTTCTCGTTTACCGTCCAACCTCGCTGCGTCAACCACCGATAAATGCGTCCCGATCCAAAGCGAGGGCGTTGACGAGCCAGCAAACGCATCTCGTTGAGTAGACGCGGTTCATCGTCTGCCCGACGCGACTGATATCGCTGGGTGTTGCGTGGTTGAACCAGAACGTAGCAGGCACGACGCTCCGAGACTCTTTCTGGCCCCAAACGGCTACGCACGGTAGATACTGTGCGGCGACGGCGTTCAGGGCTTACCAGTTTCCCTTGGCAGCCTCCTTGAGGATCTCCCTCTCGAGGGCTTGCTCGGCAACCATCTTCTTCAGCCGCGCGTTCTCTTTCTCCAAAGCTTTCAGTTGCTTGGCCATCTCAGGCTTAATACCACCATACTTCTGCCACCAGCGGTAATAAGTCTGTTCGGTGGCTTCTGGCAACTTGCAAATTTCGGGCACCTTCTTCCCCTTACCGAGTTCAATATCGGCTTTACGCAGCTTGGCAACAATCTGATCCACTGCGTGACGTTTCTGAGGCATTCTGAAAGTCCTTTCCGAGCGGTACGCCCGAGCAAGCTTCTCTCACTCACAATGGTGCAATTTTATGGGGGGAGGTCACCATCGCGAATACTGCTGTTATCACCGGGAAAGTCGCGGTCGGAGCGGACTTTTTGCACCCCGGGGTCAGGCTCAAAAGTAATCAGAGGTCTCCGAAATTCAATTCAAAGATGGACGCCTCCACCGCCGACAGTTCGTAGCCCGTCGCATACGATCTTCTTTCAACCAAGCGTGACGATCGAACCAGAGAACTCTTGATCTCAAACAGTTCGAGAGCGTCACATTGGACGCCACTTCGACCGAACGAGTCTCGGACCCCGAAGTTCGCTGTTGTCTCAGCACTTACCAAAAAGAGAACTCCGCGCGACTTTCACGAAGAGGGTCCCGCACAGGAAGCTATTTTGGACGGTAGCGAAATGCTGCTGCCCACCAGTTAACGCCAAAGGCTGGTGCACAAGCATCGGCCTTTTTGCGTTTCGCCCTGTGTTTTGCACAACTTTGGCCAGTGGGTTCGCTTTTCGCCTGCGTCTTGGACCGTTAGGCCACACTGCCAAACCACTCCTTTCCCGCTGTCTAAACTCGATAGAATGACCGAAACTCTCGACGTCTCTGGGTTACCATGGACAGCCCCGGTTGACGAAAATCAGCCGTCAGTCAGAGAATCCGACAGTCCCAGAGATAGCAATGAATCAACCCCAGCCCAACAACCCGCTTCACGGCGTCACGCTCAAGGGGATTCTGGAATACCTGGTCGCGGAGTACGGCTGGGATCGGTTGGGGAAACGGATCAACATCAATTGCTTCAACTACGAACCGACCATCAACAGCAGCTTGAAATTCCTTCGTAAGACGGACTGGGCGCGGGCGAAGGTTGAGCGGTTGTACCTGAACTCGATCAGTTTTGATGAGCGGAAGGGCAAGAACGCCCCGACCAAGAAAGACCCCGACGTGGGTAGCGCTTGGGATCGAGCCCGTCGCAGCGAATGACGCATCCCGGCGGCTTTGATCAAGTTTCGTTTATCCGTTGGATGAGACCAGCAACGCCAGCCTTTGGTTGTCGGAACGAGATAATTCTTATATCCAGTCCATGCGGCTTCGTCTTCAAGAACGCTCCTTCGATTGCGCCCAAAATCCAAACGTCATCGTTGCCAAACAAGCCGCCACCCAGCAGTGTGAGGTGAACAGTGTTGACGCCAGTGCGTGACGAGTTGATGACGGCAGCCAAAAGTGACGCTTCGTAAGCGGCGGCGCTTCGTAAGCGGCGGCGCTTCGTAAGCGGCGGCGAGGATTAGCTTCGCAAAGTCCGTCCACAGTTCGATTCGCTGGCGACCCACAACGCTGAACAGCATGCTTGGCTGACGCGATGATCGGAATGTGGCAGCGTCACGTCGGCTCGCCATTGAAGGCCGATCCGTAACTCGCCGCGAAGCTCGTCCTGCTCTGGTTCGCTGGCCGATTGCAATTGATTAGTGATTTGGAAAAGGCCACCATCGGACAGGAAAACGTAGCCGTTTTGCATCTGCCAAAGTTGATCGTTTTGGTGCCGAGTTCTTAACCGAGGTCGACGGAGCAGTCGATTTGATGGTCAGCAGATTGGCCGATGCAATCGCCGACCGGTGCAAAGTAATTTCGCTAGATCGTCCCGACTCCGCACGCGATCGCGCACGCCGGGCCTTGTGTCGGGTCATTCTCGTAGATGCTGACACCGAGTTCAGGCATGACCGATGGCCCGGTCATTTCCAACAGCTTGAATTGTGACGCGACCTGGAACAACACGTTGGCATTGGTCGAGTCCACGTGCAACTGGCGAACGTCGCCGACCTGTTCGCGGATCGTCGACGAACGCGCCGGAACGTCAAGCTGAGACACAGTGTGCCTAAAACCCGACAGTTTCGGCGTTTCTAAACGTCCAAACGCGAAGCGTTTGCCATTGGGACAAGCGATCTGATCGCCTTCGATGGATAGGTCTCGGCGAACCTGCTCAGGCGATTCGTCCTCGATTCCGGTAAGCTTTTCAAACCAAGTCCCGCGTTTTTCCTTTGTAGGGCCGCGTCCAGCGGCGTCAGTCTATCGCTTTCCATTGGAGACTTCGATTGATTATCCCCCTCACGTTCACCAACCCATCCAAGCCGACACCGTGTAGTCGCACGTATTGGGTAATTGAAGATTGGTTGCTTGCGGGTGCTTATCCGGGTCGCCCCGATCCGGTTGACCACCGCCAGCGGATCAAGTCGCTGTATGAGGCTGGCATGCGGACGTTCATCAATTTGCAAGAAGAGAACGAGACGAACAATTCCGGCGTACCCTTTGTTCGCTACGACGACGAACTGCGGCGACTAGCGACACAGCAGAACGACCGGATCACCCACCTTCGTTTCCCGATTCCAGATGGCGGCACCCCCTCGGTCGATCGCATGCGAAGCATTCTGGATGCGATCGACCTTTCGCTCGTCGCCAATCGTCCCGTTTATGTTCACTGCTTCGGCGGCATGGGACGAACCGGTTCGACGACCTGCTGTTGGCTGCTGCGGCATCGTCTTGCGTTGCCCGACAACGTGCTGAGTTTGCTGACGCAGTTGCGACAAGCGGACGTTGAACGCGCCAGTTGGAAAGCACCGGAAAACGAATTGCAAGAACGTTTTGTTCTGTCGTGGACCGAGAAGCAAAAAAACTGACCATGACTCAATCCAACATCCTGTTCGTTTGCAGCAAGAACCAGTGGCGGAGTCCAACGGCGGAGGCGATGTATCGGCATGACGAACGGGTGTCCGTTCGTTCGCGAGGCACGGCGAGGGCGGCGGTGCAGACGATTCGTTTGGGCGACATCGTTTGGGCGGACGCGATCCTGGTAATGGAAGACAAACACCGACAACGAATACTCGCCGAATTCCCTGGCAAAACGAAGTTCACGCCGATCCGTGTGTTAGACATCCCGGACCAATACCAATTCATGGATAACGAATTGGTGGAACTGATCCGATCGGCCGTGGAGCCGGTCATTGCTCCGGAAATTCGATAAGCACTACGCTGGGCCGGGGAGTACAATTCCCGTTCGGTCGTCGACTCGGTGCCCACGCGTCGTTTCGGCTGTGGCACCGTTGCCTGTCTGTAGCGAGACCAACCAATACGGATCGTCGGGCAAGTTAGCGGCGACCATCGCTCGGAGGATTTCCAGATCATGCACGCCGCTCTCGCTGGACAGCTTCGTGTAAAACTCCTTCTCGCGACGAATGCGTCGTTGTCGAATAATACCGCCGAACACTTCGCGCCGGGCGCGACGTTGCCGAAGTGTTCGAAAACCTTCATAATCACGGACTCTTGATCCATCTCTCGCTTTGGGCAAATCTTGCACCCAGTTTTGCAAGAGGTTTTGAGCACGATTGAACGCCGACATTTGAACTCTATCAAGATAAATGTAACCGATGCGAATTGTTTCCCTCTTGCCCAGTGCGACCGAAATCATCTGCTCATTAGGGCTGCGTGAGAACTTGGTCGGGGTGACACATGAATGTGACTTTCCTGCTGGTGTGGAGTCGCTGCCGAAAGTCACTCAAACGTTGATCCCGCACGATGCGACCAGTGCGGAGATCGACTCGTTGGTGCGGGAACGCCTGAAGACAGAAAAGGCTTTGTATTCGCTCGACATGGAAACGTTGCAACGGCTCCAACCGGAGCTGATCGTGACACAGGCGTTGTGCGACGTTTGCGCAGTAGCTGAGCAGGAGGTGAACGAGGCAGCTTGCTCGTTGCCCGGATCGCCGCGTGTGATCAATCTGGAACCGACTTGTTTAGAAGAGGTGTTTGATTGCATCCGGGCCGTCGGACTGGCGGTCGGCATCGAAGATCAAGCTGCCAAGGTGATCACCGGGTTGAAGGCTCGCGTCGATAGGGTGATCACACTCAGCGGAACGCTTCCGCACCGACCTTCGATGATGTTGCTCGAATGGATCGACCCACCGTTCAGTGCGGGGCATTGGAGTCCCGAACTTGTTGAGATGGCGGGCGGACGTGAAGTCATTGGCATGGCCGGTCAGCGATCCACGACGGTGAACTGGGACCAAATCGTCGAAGCCGATCCGGAAATGTTGGTAATCGCGTGCTGTGGGTTCACGGTCGAGCGAACACGACAGGACATGCCGATCCTGGAATCCTATCCGGGCTGGTCATCGCTTGCTTGCGTGCGAAATGACCAGGTTCACATTGTCGATGGTTCCGCATACTTCAGCCGGCCCGGTCCGCGGTTGGTCGACAGTCTTGAGATCTTGAGTGACCTGATTGGTCGTTATCAACCGGCGGCGTGCTAACATGACCAAACCTGATTTTCCCACCATGGCCATCCTGATCACTGCGGCCAGCTTTGCCGGATTCGCGGTTTGGTTGGGAGTGAATCCGAACGCGTTGCTGGAAGCGTTCGGGATCGAAGATCGCACGCCGCAAATGGCGACGGAGATCCGGGCGTTCTATGGCGGGATCGAAATGGCAATCGCGGTCGCGATGATTGTGCTTTGGCGACGTGGTGATTTGTTTGCGGCGCTGTTGATTGGTGGATTGCCGTTGTTGGGTTCAGCGAGCGGTCGCTTGAGTGGGTTGGCGGCCGACGGGTTCTCAATGATGCATCTTGGTTTCGCTGGATTGGAACTAATGGGTGCGGCGTTCTGTTTGGCGGGGGCTCGGATGGTGTCACGAGCTACGCAGAATGATTCACGGCGACCAGCGGCGTGACGGGTTCTGCTTGTTGCAGCGTGCCGTTGACGCGGGCACGGTAGCGCATCTGTTGGACGTGTGTCACGATGTCTTCGAGGATGGTGGGCAGTAAATGGGTCGGAGTTAGTGTATTACTCGTGCTGATTATCCGCAGCACCATCGGCAACCGCGGCCTGGGCTGGGACCTCCTGCCACCCGGCAGCCCATTCTGGGAAGTCCAAGAAAAGGACAACAAATCCGGCAAAGTCAGGACCATGGTCTACGCGGGCTAAAAGCAGTCGCCCAAAAAATGGGAGAAGGGCACTGAGGGCGAACGCATCAAGTGGTGCGCCGGCAAGCAGTACGACGACGACACCTCCAACGCAAAGAAAGTCCTCGCAGAGCTCGACACCTGCTACCCCGGCGTGACGGAGTACGAAGTTGCCGGTTTCTTCTGGTGGCAGGGCTGCAAGGACCGCAACAACCCCGTTTATTTCAACCGCTACGAGAAGCACCTGGGCTTCCTGATCGATGCGCTGCGCAAAGACTTCAATGCGCCAAACGCCAAGTTCGTCGCCGCCTCGCTCGGAGAAGACGAGAAGGGCGTCGACAACGGAGGTGGCAAGATCCTCGACGCGATCATGAATATCACGGATGCTTCGAAGCACCCGTAATACAAAGGCTACGTCGCCGGCGTTTACACCCACCCGCTGACCATCCCGGCCGGCGACTCCTGCGGCCACTACGGTGGCAGCGCCAACACCTACATGAACGTGGGCATGAGCGAGGCGATGGTCGACCTCCTTGAAAACGACAAGTAACTCTACGGTGACGAAGCCGGTGCGTCACGGTCTGGCCGAAGAACTCGACCCGCTCCGTGAGCCGCTGGGTGAGCGACTGGGTGAACTGAACCCCTTGGGGTCCAAAAACGGCAACGCACATTGCGGTCGATGAGATTCAAGTTCACATCAGCAGGTAAGGTTGTGTTGGGGGTCGCGATCGATGCGGCTAGTAGGGGCGGCTAGTAGGGGCGACTAGTAGGAAAACAGGCATGGTTCACGAAGCTAGCATCTAGCGAGGACTAAAAAGTGCCTGTCCCCCTTTTTTTCGTGTCCCCCTTTTTTTCTTCCCCCTTTTTTTCTCCTGTCCCCTTCGTTTCTGGGGACTACGCAACTCGTACGAGTCTCGCTCGTCTTTGTCCGTTGGCTCCGCGCAGTCTCGAAAACGTGCATCGTTATCAAGAATGCTAGTCCGCTTTCGAAAACGGCCTTTTACTTCCGACAACGCTCGTGTTTTACGAACGTTTCGGGAAAAACTTCTCCCTGCGGCACAGCACAGCTGCTCGCCAACCGGATGTCACTTCTCAATTAACCCCAGATGCCTGGAAAATCTTTGCCAACATCAAGATCGCAACCGAGACTGACCCGAACCACGTCGTCTGCCGAGCTTGTTGTTTCTTTTCTGAAAGAGTGGTTTTTGTCGGGCATCCTGATCATGGATTTCGCACTAGTGCCGTGAAGCCACTATGGCGAATCGCCCCGATCCGAGTGGGATTCTTTTTCCCGTGTCGTCGCAGATAACGTCGGCTAGCAGGCTGACCGCGGAAACGGATCTCCCGAGGAACCACAACTATGTCCCAGAATGAACGAGTGAAAACCCACATGTCAATGCAATCGCGAGCATTATGCCTGTTGTGTCCTCTGTTGATGGCGATTCTGTCACCTGGCCTTTCGATGGCTCAAGAGTCTGTGGCGGAGGCTGAGACGAAGCCTCAGACAGAGCAAGTTTTAGGAACCTGGCTGAAGCCAGGGGTGAATATAGATGGTCAAAGAGTGACAGATCGATTGGTCATCGAGTCGATAAATCCCGAGGGGAAATTTCATTTTAAATACCAGCAGAGAACTCAGGGTGCAGATGAAATAACAAGTGGCGAAGGAGATGGGATGATCAGTGCTGGTGGCCGAAAGTATGTGGTGATGGACGTGGAGCGCATGCGAGTCCTGACACCAGAAGATGAAGCCACAGACTGGGAAACTTCGCCGTTTTCCGTCGTCGCTCAGATCATCGGCGATCGTATGCATTCCACGGGTGGGATGGACAGTAAAGGTGGCGTTTGGACTCGAGAAAACACGACAACGCCGATTGTCACTGCTGACCAGCTTGAAATGCTGGCTCCACTGCTGGGCACCTACACCGGTGAACACGAAGACCCCGGCAGCAAAGGTTACGGAATTGCGGCAGGAACCAATCGCATTGTGTCAACACACCGGCTCAGTCCATCAGGAAAGCTTGTGATCGGCGCGTGGACCAGCACACCCAAGGGCGGTACAGCCGACGACGCTTTTGAAGTTAGGGCGGTCTGTTCATACAGCCCTACAGAGAAGGCCATCATCGTGGATTATCACTCATCCACAGGTGTTTCGATGCGTGGAAAGATCGTCGCAATGGATGAAGGAAAAATGCTGTGGGAACGAAAGGGTGACAGTCCTGCTGGGGTGATTCATGAGTACTGCCTGTTTGATTTCTCGGAACCGGGGAAGTTTGCTCATACCATTGTCAACCGAACGGTGGATGGAATCCATGTTCCCGGTGAAGAGGGTGTCACTATCACTCTAAAAAAGCAGGAATGATTCGCCACAAGCGAAAACCTCCGCGGACTATTTCTCTTAATCAAATTTTCAAAGACAGTCAAAATGCAATTATCCAAAAACCCTCGTCGAGAACTGAATCTCGGTGGAGCCCAACTCATGAAGCTAGTTCTGGCACTAACAATTACGGTAGCTTTGCCGTTGAGTTTTTTAACTCTCACAGAGGCTGGCGCCGCTGATGTGGAAACTAAAACTGATGGCAAAGATAATAAGTCAGAAAATGACTCGCAAGCGAAAGACCAAGGTCGTCCCTTGGAGATGCGTGTGAAGCTCGCGAAGCGCCCCTATAACTTTATCCAACTCAGTTATATGAGCGTGCCAGAGGGCGGTGAGGATGAGTATCTTGCCGTGGAAGCCGAATGGATGAAGATCCACGAGGCGCGATGCCGGCGAGGCAATCTCCTGTTTTGGGGCTTGCTGAAAGCTGACAATCCGAACGGCATGGGCTGCCAGTATGTCACAATACAGGGCTTCAATTCCTTCGATGATTCACATCGGCCTCTACGGTGGTGGGAGATTCGCAGAGAACTTGGTGATGAACTGGATCAAAAGGCATTGATGCAGCGAACCATGGCTGCTCGAAAAATGCTGTACACCGAGACTTACGAGATCGTTGACTTCGAAGGTGCAGCAACTCCGGAAACCGACGTCGCAAGGTTCGGCTATTTTCAACCGATCGAAGGGCGCGAGGAGGAATACGTCGATGCTGAAAAAGAGCTGGCGGCTCCCTACTTTCGCCGAGTAATGGAGATTAACCCAGCATTGAAAATGTGGGGGCTCACTCGACTGGTCAGCACGACCGCCAGCGCCCGATCACACCAGTATCGGATCTTCCATTTACTCGATTCGACAAAGATGCCATCGACAGACGAAGAGAAGGCGCAACTTGACCAGAAAACTCAGGTCCTGCAAGACGATTCCTCGGATGACACGAAGTGGAATGAACTTCGCAAAAGAGTCAGTGGTGGGCAACTCAAATGGGTCATGAAGACATCTGCTGAGGTCAACCCGGTTAACGCCGAATGGGAGAAACTGAAGGGATCCTGGAAATACGTTCGCCCTGACGGTTCCTACCGGATCAAGCGAATCGAACCTCACCAAGAAACACTTGAGGTCTACGATGCAAGTGGTGAGTTAAAAAACACGAACGTGATTCCGATGCGAATTGAAATCAAGGATGGTGTGAATCACTTTTACACCTTCTACCCTGAAGCTACTTACCACTCGGTCTATAAGGTTCACGATGGCAAATGGTACGAACAGGGCCGTGGAATCTTTCGTGGTGCTGCTAAGAACGCACCAGATCAGTTTCTGATCTATGACCGCATCGAAGATTAGCCCGGATCGTCGCTTTTGCATTCGCATCGTCAGCTCTGACAACAGCTGTCTGTTCGAGGCAGCCTGTTCATCGATTTCGAACGAGTGATCAAAAGTCAAAAGTGTTGTTGGGTTCCACCTGGGCGGCCCACATTCAACGCGCGTTATGTACCGAAACCGCAGTCTAGCTGGCGGCGGAAACAGACTCGAAGCCAACCGATGAAGCTTTCCATGAATCCACTTCACATGAATAATCTTAAGAGAATCCAGATGAAATTGCGAACGCTGACTTTACGTTTTTTGTGTACGGTTCTATTGGCGATGGTCGCTCACGGATATGCGACGGCTCAGGAAGAAACCAATCCAATGACAGGAGTCGTAGGGACATTTACCCGAACAGGTGTTAGCACTGATGGCATCGGGATTGCGATCAAAAGGGTGATTGAAGCCACTGATAAACCGGAAATCTTTCTGCAGACCCGCACCATCACTCCCGCTGACGGGTCTGACATTTCTCAGTTGAAAATCGAGATGCAGATTGAACCGCTGAGTTCGCGAGTTCTTAAATATCGTGTTGTTCGATACAAGAAAGTGCTACCTAAAGCGGAAGCAGGTGACTGGATTACCAAAGAAAAAACACAGGAGATGGTTGGCGTGCTGCAGGTGCGAGGTAACTTTCATTACAGTACCAACAACTTGACCGAACCTGCCCAAATCTGGATCCGACAAACAGACGACTACGCAACGCTGGATGCCGAATCACTCAGCGCGCTCGAACCATTAACCAAGACTTATGTCGGACGATATGATTCAGCCGGGTCGGCAGCCTATAACGCCAGTGCTTCCTCTACGCGGGTAAAGTGCACTGGCCGGACAAACGCTACTGGCACGGTGCTCTCCTTTGACTGGACAATGCACGCCGATGGTGCGCCGAATGAGCGAACTTTTGAGGCTCACGGGCTCTGCATGTTCGACTCCAGCACAGGCAAAATCACATCCCACATTTACAACTCGGTGGGGGTTGCCATGAAAGCCGACTTGGTGCGAACTGGCGATGGAAAACTGCTGTGGGAACGCTCAGCAAAGGCACCCGCCGGTGAAATACGCGAACTCTGCCTATTTGACTTTTCCGAGCCTGGCGTATTCCGACATAGCATCGTGCTGCGAACCCTCAACGGTGCGGTCGTTGATCAAGAAGAAGAGGACATTGTGCTTTATCTTGAGAAGAGTGATACCGAAACGGCAGAGAAGCAATAACTGATCTCTTCCCCAAGCGCATTGAACCTGACTTGGGGTAAAAAAAA
>PKCN01000083.1 GCA_002862205.1 Planctomycetaceae bacterium
TGATCAGGTAGACGGTGATCAGGTAGACTTGGGGCTGGAATTTAACTGCCCCCAGTTTGGAGATAGATTGATGCTGACTAGGCCCTTGCGCGTCAAAGCATGGTTGACGACGGTAGCCTGTTTGTGCCTGGCCACCGTGTGTGGAACAAGCGTTGCAAAGGCACAGGCCGCTGCAAAGACACAGGCCGCTGCAAAGACACAGGCCGCTGGAAAGACACAGGCCGCTGGCAGCCCCTTCCAACAGTGGGACAAAAATCAGGATGGGTACTTGAGTCAGGATGAGTTTCCGAAGCGATTCCCGGCCTCTTTGTTCAAAAGGATTGATGCGGATGGAGATGGGCGACTTTCCCGAAATGAGGATGATCGGTTTCGTGCGAATCGACGTCCGGCGGGCAAAGGTGGTGGAAACCGCGGTGCCAACACCAAAGATCGCAGTCGTTTGCCCGCAGAATCGACCCTCGATCAGAATCTTGTTTACGAAACGATCAATGGCAGAGAGTTACCGCTGGATTTGTATCGTCCTCAGGCAGAAGTGCCCACGCCGCTCGTGATCTGGATACATGGTGGTGGTTGGAAGAGTGGTTCCAAAGCCGGTGGAGGACCTGGGGTGGTTCAATTACTGCAGCGCGGTTACGCAGTTGCAGCGATTGAGTATCGCCTGAGTGGTGAAGCGATTTTCCCTGCGGCGGTCGCGGATTGTAAAGCTGCTGTCAGTTTCTTGAGATTGCATGCCGAAAAATACAATCTCGACCCAGAATGTTTTGGTGTCTGGGGGTCCTCGGCAGGTGGTCATCTGGTGTCTTTGCTGGGAACCACCAATGATGTCGATGAGTTTGATATTCACCCCGTGACTCGGAAGGCTTCATCCAACGTTCAGGCTGTTTGTAACTGGTTTGGCCCGAGCGATTTCCTTCGCATGAATGACTTTCCCAGCAAGATCGATCATGATCGCGCCGATTCACCGGAGTCTCTTTTTATCGGAGTTCCGATCCAGAAGAATCCGAAAAAAGTCCAGCGTGCCAACCCAGCGACCTATGCAAGTGCAGGAGACCCACCTTTTTTGCATCTTCATGGAGACAAGGATCAGTTGGTGCCCTTCAACCAGAGCGAAATATTTCATAAGGCTTTGAAAGATTCAGGAGTTGAGAGCACGTTATATAAAGTGGTTGGAGGCGGTCATGGCTTTGGTGGTGCCAGAGACAGTCGGGAGGACTTGATCGAAAAAACGATCAAATTCTTTGATGCAAAGCTTAAGTCCGAATCGCCTTGAGCCCGCCACTTCAGGCATCAAGACAAGCTGGGTGTTAAGGCTGTAATCGATTTTCGAGCAGCCTTTTTATTCAGGTGGCAGTTTAGCGTTGCTGTTGGGCGAGGATGGCACGCGCAAACGCTTCACCCATGACCGCGAAGGTCTTTGCGCAGCCAAGGTAGTGGTAGCCTGCATTGGACGCACCGCGTTCCCATTGAGTAAGCTCCGCTGCTGTAATCAAATCGGATTCATATTGACTCACAAAATCTTTTTGCTGTTGGGGAGTCATGTTGCCATCTTTGTTGGCATGGTTCTTGTTCTTGGTGCGAAGCAGGTATCGCATTTGGCGGATTTTTCCACGTTTTTCATCAATCGCAGCCAGAGATGAATCCCAGAAATCAGCGGTTTGAATCGGAACCACCGTTCCTTTGAGGTCGGCAATGGATGCTGTCGCAGTCATCGCCTGGCGGAACTCAGCATTTTTCTCATTTGGATTTTTGCCGCCGACTCCCATCACTCCAATCACCACTGGTAATTCAGGAGTGTTCAGTTCCTTGCGAACATCACGGATCAGGTGACCAAGATTTTGGGTATAGGATTCAAAGCGATTGTTGGAGCCATCTTTGGATGATTCTGGATAGACGTTGCGATTGACCATATCATTGAACCCCTGAAACCAGACAAAACCTGCAATCTCATAACCCTTTTGGGAATCATAGTCGGGGCAAATTCGAGTCAAGTCTGACAAAACAAATTTGACATGTTCGATCATCAAACGGTAATAATGTCCGGCGTTTTCTGGTGAATTGCGACCCCGTTCCCGGTCGCTGGCAGATTGTGTGTAGGGGCCTGAGCTGGGCGGGAGAAAGTCATAGAACAGCGATTTGCCACCCCATGCTGTTTTGATGATCAGAACGTCTTCTTCAAAGGCATCATCCATCGTGATACCAAAGGTAAACTCGGGGCCAATTTTGCCTCCATCCTCGGTTGGATTGCGACGCGATCCATAGCCAGCAGTCAGACGCCCGTAGCCTTCACCATTTTTTTCGCCGATCCCAGTCAGATAGGAAATCCAAGCACCGTCACACGTGTGTGGCTTGCCGTCCGCATCACGCATTTTTTCCAAGGTAGGAACTGTCTTTGGATCGTCAGACAGATAATCAAATGTCTCGACTTTTGCATGTCCTTCCATGTTGGATTGACCTGCCAAAATGAATACCTTGAGTGGACCCTTGCCGAATACCGATTGGGTGGAACCGACCAATGGCACGACACACAGGACGACAGCAAAGATGGCACGTGTGTTGAGCAAATGCATGGAAGACTCAGTTTGACGAGGGAAAATAATGATTCGACTGGCAATTGGAAGAAAACGCTGTGTCAATGAACAAGCCAGATGAGGGATGGTACACCAGTCACTGGTGTGGTGTTCCCATGCATGACAATTTTCCGGCTGCATGGCAATTTTCCGGCGTCATTGATTGCCACGGTCGCAAGGCATCGGTAGAGCGATTCAGTAATGGTGGATGAATGGGTGTCCTTTTGGTCTGGGAAATATCTGGTCTGGGGCAAAATCATGAAAGATTGATGATGAATGAACGAGAATTAAAGCAATCTGATGGCGGCGGTGATTCTGCAAATACGGACGTGCGGGCACCGCAGGCGATTCTGGAAACCGTTGTGTACTGTGAAAGCCTGGCAGCAGCCCGTGATTTCTATGAACAGGTGGTCGGCTTGTCAGTGGTATCTGTGGAGCCGGGACGGCATGTCTTTTTTCGTGTTGGCCGAGGGATGCTACTGGTATTCAACGCGAGCGAAACGGAGACAGGAAATGTCTGCATTGGGGATCAATTGATTCCTCGTCACGGCAGCCATGGGCCAGCGCATTTCGCTTTTGAAATTTTGCCGCGCCAAGTGGATGCGGTTCGGGAAAACCTGACAAGTCATCAGGTTGTCATCGAAGCGGAAATCGAGTGGCCCGGGGGCGGCCATTCCATTTATTGTCGTGATCCTGCTGGCAATAGTGTTGAGTTTGCGACGCGCCAACTCTGGTTCGATTGAGGGACCAGCTTTCAAGCGAATTGATCACTGAGCCAATGGCAGCATTGGCTGGGCCATTTTCGCTGGGTTGAAGCATTGCACCAGTGGATACCTGAATCAGGCCAGCAATATTTATCTGCGAGGTTTCATGGCCGGTGGATGTTGGGCCAGAAGCTTCTTCATGTCTTCAAGAATCTTTGGACTCTGGTCAGCGATATTCTTTTTTTCCAGGGGGTCATTTTGGTAGTCGTAGAGTTCGTACTCGACCGGCGCGGATGAGCGAAATGGTTTCCACTCAACCATGCGATACCGTTTCGTCCGAATGGCTCGTCCAAGTTTTCCAGCCTTTGGAAAACAGTGGTAAGCGTGATCGGATACGGAGTTGGCGTTTCCCTTGAGAATCGGGACGAGACTTTCGCCATCGATGGGTTGGGGAGTCTGTGTTGTCGATAATCCTGCCAGTTCACAGAGTGTGGGGTAGATGTCAACCGTCTCGACCGGGGACTGATTGCTTGTCCCAGCGCGTGTTGTTCCGGGTGCAACGATCACCAATGGAATACGATTGGCCTGTTCGTAATTGGTGTGCTTGGTCCATGAACCATGATCACCCAGGTGATAGCCATGGTCGCCCCATAGCACGATGATCGTATTGTCCTGCAATTGCAGGCGTTTGAGCTCGTCAAGCACTCGCCCAATCTGAGCATCCATGTAGCTGAGTGATGCGTAGTAACCGTGTATCAGCGTGCGAGTCATCTCTTCAGAAAGTGGGCCTGTTTGCGGGATTGGTTTGTACTGGTTCAACTCGCCCAATGTCTTACCCGCGTATCGGGGTGCATCTTCAGGAGGTTGCGTGAAGCTGGCGGTCGGCAGTTCGGAACGATCGTAAAGGTTCCAGTACTTGGTGGGGGCACAGAACGGCAGGTGCGGCTTGGTAAAACCGAGTGCCAGAAAGAAAGGTTCTCCTGATTTGCGATACTTCTGCAAGCGTTTGATGCCCTCGCTTGCAATGCGACCATCTGCATAGGCTTCATCATCGACATCAGCTTTTTCCCATGCTGCACCGCGCGGGAGTGATTTGATCTGTCCAAGTTTCTGATTGCTGAAGTACGCCTCTTCTCGCGTCAGTTGCCCACCGGTGCTCTCGTCGAGGGCATAGTCAATCACCTTGTCAGGTTGGAATGGAACGCTCCATGATAATTCATCATTGATGTTTCCATGACCAATATGGAACACCTTGCCAATTCCGGCTGAATGATACCCGTTGTTCTTGAAATGTTGGGGCAGCGTGACCACGTCGGGAATCGCTTTACGGATGTGATAGCCAAGACTGTAGACTCCGGTGGATGTAGATCGTGATCCAATCAGAAGATTGTTCCGGGAAGGTGCGCAGACCGCCTGATTGCAGTAGGCGGAATCAAAGCGAGTTCCCGATGCAGCGAGTCGATCCAGATTAGGCGAGTGTACCCACTGCTCTCCGTAAGCTCCAAAGGAGGGTTTCAGATCGTCCACCAGGAGTAGCAGTACATTAGGGGGACCCGCAGGGAGGGATTCAGCGCATAACAAAAGCAGGCAGGATGCAGCCAGAGAGAAGCGATTCATGGTGCAGTCAGATAGCAGGAGGGTGTGGCGGGAATTTCAATCGGACTTCAAGGGAACGAGAAGCCTGACATTGGCATGAAAAAAGGTGAAGTTGCCACAGGGCAACTCCACCTTGAATGATTTTGGCCAAGTCACGTTGCACGAATCTCGTGCAGATGGACAGAAGCACGACCTTTGCGAGGGTCGTTACCTAAGCTTGGAATGAGCTTCCACACCCGCAACTTTTGACAGCGTTCGGATTTTCGAAAGTGAAGCCTTGCTTCTCCAGACTCTCGTACCAGTCGACTGTGGTGCCGTCGAGATACAACGCACTCTTCTTGTCGACAACAACAGCAACGCCGTGGCAGTCATATTTGGTGTCTGCTTTATCGTCAAAGCTGTCGTCAAAGTTCAAGGTGTAGCTAAACCCGCTACAGCCACCGGCAGCAATGCCGATCCGCAGAACCATATCATCGCCGAAATTGTGCTCTTTCTGGAACCGCTTGACCTCTTCCGCTGCACGTTCGCTCAATTTGACTGCCATCTTTTTTATTACCCTTCGTCGTGGACGAGAATTGGTCGTGTGGAAAATGTGGGATCGCCACTGTTGGGGACTTTACTCCCAGCCCTATCATATTATTAACCAGTCGGGCGATCCGGCAAGTCTCATGTGGGGTCAAGAAACGGATACGGCTGGGAATTTGCCGCTAAAAACCGGTTTCGAGCCCGATTTTCCCATCTTTCCTCAGACTTTCCCGGTGGGGCGGCATGGAGGGTTCGTATCGGAAACGTAACAATGCGGTCTGGATAACACCCCAATCAATGGCGATTGATCGCAGTTTTACTGTCATTTTCAAGTGATTTTCAAGGCGGAAATAAATCGATGCGGCGAATCGGCACCCTCAGCAGCTCGGAATTAGCACAACGTTTCTGTGACTTCCTCGTCACTCAGTCGATTGGTGCAATGTGTGATGCCGAGACGGATGATGCAGGATCCGACTGGAACATCTGGGTCAGGGATGAGCGGCAGATCGACCAAGCCAAACAAGAGCTTGCTGAGTTTTGTTCTGACCCGGGTGCCTCCAAGTATCAGGTGAAGCGAGAGGCCACACTGATTCGTCAGGAACAGATTGCAGCGGAGACGGCACAGCAGAAGCGAGCCGCAGAGAGTGCTCGAATCGCGAATGTAAATAAGTCCACCCTGGGCGAGCCCATTCGTGCTCCTTTGAAACAGTCCGGGATTCCCGTGACCGTTGCTGTCATCATCCTGTCGGTCATCGCAAGCTTGACAACCAATTTTGGAGATCCACGGAGATCACGAGTTCCGGGAAAGATTACGCTGGAAGAAAAAGCTTATGACACGCTCTCGTTTGTGAATCGAAAAGATTTTTTGAAATCCGGGGGGAATTCATTCGTATCGGTGGAAACGGGTCAGGTGTGGAGATTCGTGACTCCCATGTTTCTTCATGGGGATGAATTTCACCTGCTATTCAATATGGTGTGGATCTACTTTCTTGGTTCGGTGATTGAAAAATTACATGGTTCGTTGTTTCTTGCTGTCTTGCTTGTGACGACCCAAATTGCGGGGATGCTGTTACAGGTAATGTTGCCGGATACGGCTGCGCTGCAACCGATCTTTCAGGGAACGCCGCTCGATTTTCTGGCACAAACCATGAGTGGCTCGCCATTTGCCATTGGTGCGTCAGGAGCCGTTTACGGCTTGTTTGGTTTTCTTTGGATACGGCCCAAAGTTGATCGTGGTTATCCGATTCATCTCGTCAAAACCAATGTGGTGTTGATGTTGGGCTGGTTGGTCATTTGCATTACACCCTTGATTGGTGATGTCGCAAATGGTGCTCACATTGGTGGCTTGCTTGCTGGCGCTGGATTTGGTTTTGCGGGAAAGTTCAGTCGCTGATGAGTGGGAATCACTCGCCGCGATCCGGCGAAACAAAACAGCATGGCAATTCATCCGTTGATGAATCATTTCTACAGATTGTGTTGGAAATATGGAGAATTGCTCTGCCGTTGATGGTAAGCGCGGGGACATTTTCCCTTGTCCTGTTCGCTGATCGAACACTGCTGCTTTGGTACGACGGTCAGTCGATGAGTGCATCGATGGCAGGTGGCAACTTTTTCTGGGTGCTGGTTTGTCTGCCAGTCGGAATTGCTTCCATGACCGGGGCCATTGTCAGCCAATATGTCGGCGCCAATGAACACAAGACCATTGGACGATTTCTGTGGCAGTCCGTCTGGTTGTCGTTGCTTACAACTCCCGCATTCGTTGGCATTGCGTTCTTCGCACGCACTTTGTTTGAGACCACTGGTCAACCAGAACACCTGCTGGAATTGGAGTCGACCTATCTGAGTTTGCTGATGATCGGGGCTGTGGGGTTGGTCCTCGAATCAGCTCTTAGTGGATTTTTCAGCGGAACCGAACGGACAAACGTGATCATGTGGGTGTCATTGGCATCAGGAATTGTGAATTTAATCCTTGATGTGGTTCTGATTTTTGGAATGGGGCCGGTACCTGCCATGGGCATTGCCGGTGCTGCGATTGGCAGCGTGATTGCGTTTTGGACGAAAGCTGTCTGCTACTGTGTCCTGATACTGAAGCCTGATTACGAAAACCTATATCACATTCGGCGCGGTTTTGGATTCAACTCACCACTTGCGCGGAAACTGTTGTTCTTTGGATTTCCCACCGGGCTGATGTATCTGACTGAGTCCGGAGGATTCACGGTCATGGTGCTCAGAATTGGCAGCATCGGAGATATACCACTGCGGGCAACGACCATGGCGATCAATTTCAATATGGTCGCTTTCATTCCTTTGATCGGTGTCTCCATCGCGGCATCCGTGCTGGTCGGACGACACTTGTTGGAGAACGGGCCGCAGAGGGCTGCGAAAAGTGTCTATGCCGGTTTGCTGATCGGTTGTGCCTACAGCTTGATCTGGATGATTGCTTACCTCGCCATTCCGGATGTGATGATGTCACTTTATGAGTTCAGTGACAATTCCGAGGATTCAATCGCAGCCATCAACATTGCCAAGCATCTGCTCGGTTTTGTTGCTGTTTATGTGCTGCTGGATTCGGTCCAATTGATCCTTGCTGGTGCGTTGCGTGGTGCCGGCGACACCTGGTTTGTGTTGGTCAGTGGTTTGCTGGCGTCGTCCATTGCACTCTGGGTGGGGTTTGCCTGGGAGCCTCAGGTGAGCCAGGAAACGCAAGCGAGTCTGGAAGCACAGCAGGAGACGCTGTCGTGGTGGTGGTGGATGCTCACATTCTGGATCTGGCTGCTGGCAACCTTCATGACCGCACGCTTCCTGCAGGGCCGCTGGAAACGGATGAGAATGGTCTGACCCCGAGGCACAAGCTGTGTCGCTGGTTTACCACGCCCGAGGTACAGGTGCCCGTCGGGATGTCAGGCGGTACGACGTCTCATGGCGAGCTTGTGTTGGGCGTCGAGTTCACTTCAGATCAGTCAATGTGACATCGGTGCGGTATCGCTTTCCCTCACGAAGGATGATCATTGGAATCGAATCCCCCACATTCGTCAGCCCAACTTGGGTCACCAGGTGGTCGTCATTCTCGACTTCGTCTCCATTGAAAAGAACGATGATGTCACCCGTTCGTAGTCGCGCTTTTGCAGCTGGTGAGTCTTCGCGGACTTCTTTCACAAGAGCTCCAGAGATATTTACGTAGCCGGCAGTGGCTAGATCAGCGACCGAGAAATTCGGATCGAGGGTGACACCCAGATAGCCACGACGCAGGCGGCCATTTTGGACCAATTGCTCAGCAACCTGCATCGCCATGTTGATCGGTATCGCAAATCCAATTCCCTCACTGCCACCGCTGCTGCTTGCAATGGCAGTATTCAGGCCGATCACTTCCCCCAGCAGGTTCAGTAGCGGCCCACCACTGTTGCCAGGATTGATTGCAGCGTCAGTTTGAAAGAAATCCTGCAAGTCGATCTTTTGTGCTCCCAGCGATAGGTCCCGTCTACCCTTGGCACTCAGGATGCCAAAGGTGACTGAATGGCTGAGCCCGAAGGGACTGCCAATTGCAATCACGAAGTCACCAATACCGACATTGGTGCTGTCTCCAAGACGAGCCGCTGGTATTGCGGGTTGGCTGATTTTCATCACGGCCACGTCCGTGCTGGCGTCTGCCAGCACTTTCTCAGGGTAGAACTCGTTCCCATTGCTGGCACGTAAGAGTATTTCCTGTGGTTTGGCTCCCTCGACTACGTGCCGATTGGTCAGTACCCAGTGCTCGTTGTTGGGCAGCTGCAGGACAACGCCGCTTCCAGCTTCATCATACGATTCACGGGTGCCTCCACGCTCTTCTGTCTTGTGAGCTTCAATGTGGATCACGCTTGGCTTGACCAAGGTCGAAACACGTCGGACCAGATTACCCAGCCGATTGAATGCTGCAAATTCCTCTGCCAACTCGTTATAGAGTCGTTCGCGTTCCACATTGATCGACGTTGCAGTCGGTGTAACCGCAGTGGGTGACTGTTGACGAACGCTAACGGAGCGTTGGGTCGGCTTGGTATCCTGACCGATCGCAACGGACATACTGGGAAGTACGCTTGCTGCGAGCAGGACCATCAATTTCCGTCGCATTGGGAGGCGACGAATAAAGGTGAGAGACATGTGCTGGAGACCTGATAGGGAGTGTTCAGGAGGAGGTTCGCAGTGATATCCATCGTCGATCCACGCCGCTTACTTTTTGGTTCCTTTGCTTGGCGTTCGTCAACGAAGTAACTGACAAAATCGCTATCCGTGGCGCATTAAAAAACGACCGAACATTCGTCCGGCCGCACGGGATCCAGAGAGCGTACAATCAGAACATACCCTGCAATGTGACTCGTCATGAGTCACTACAGAACGCACAGTTGAAAGCACTACAACGATCGTCTCAGTCAGAACACCGATGAGTCTGCCATGAGACCAGCCAACCATGGCAAGCTGACTGCCCCTGCACACGATTGAAATTGAACGAGTGTGAGGGTTGTTCAGCTTTGTCGGGCAATCAGCAGCGAATGCTACACAGGGTCAGCTTCTACCTGATCGAAGACACGATTCCACATCCTGGCGGAACCCCCTGCGGTTTGGCTCTCGGCTTTACGCCGGCAATCAATGCAGTCGGTTGCATAAGGGATCGCTCGAAGTCGGCTCAAAGGAATCGGCTTGCCACAGCCATCACAATCACCATAAATTCCGCGACCGTGTCGGGCGATGGCGTTGTTGATCGCATTGAGTTCTCGGCTTTCAGCTTCGATCAGTTGACTATTGAGTTCATCCTGCACGGTATCGGCAGCAGCATCAAGGATGTCGCCGGTCCGTTCTTGATGCAGTTCTCTGAGAAGACTCAGATCACCTTCCAGAGCACGATGCAATGCATCGCGACGACGGATCAGTTGCTCTCGCAGGTTTTTGATTGATTCTTTTCGTGACATCGCATTACCTCATTGGGAAAAGAAGGCCGCCGCGATAAGGCGTACACCTGGGGGCGGAAAGTCGCTCTCCGAGCAACGCCGTGTCTCGCTCAACCCAAAATTGAACTCAAACACGGCCTTATGCTGGATACGATTCCGTACGCAGCAGGGTGAGGAGAAGTTTCGCCTCACTGTTTCCGAGTGCCGCAATGATAGAAACCAGCCCGCTGTTTTCAGCTTTTTCATCCCGATAATCGAAGGATTTCAGATCCGAAATGTCGTAAAGTTATGGTAGCAATGACTTTGCAGACTCTAACGAAGTCCTGATCCCAGTCGAGATGAACGGGACAGTTTTGGCCTGATCCCCAGAAACCCCTCCACAGAGTGGTTCTGATACGATCGTGAAACTTCAAGATCGGCTCGGATTGCCGTGCTGTGCCTAATTTGTCTAACCGGCCGAACGGTTATTACCGAAAACAGGACAAGGCGGTTTTGCGCATCTCCGCGATAGTTTTGCGCGCACCGCACGCCGCGATACGGGATGACGGATTCATTCGGTATCCAAAACCAGAACAGCGTTGTTCAACACGGAAGGAACACAGGCGGTGAATACGAACCACACCAACGGATCGCCGTTCGAGGATTCTGCCCAGCAGTCGGGTCAGGATTCGTCCGACAGTTTGAGTTCCAATCAGGCCAGCGGTCGGGACGGGACAGGGGGGGCTGATCCGGCTGCATCGCAACCGCGGGCACCGCATCACGAGTCGGCAGGGGGGATCCCCGAAAGCAAACCTGTGATGGAAAATACTGCCCCTGCAAGTGATCACGCAATGCACTCGGTCGAAGGCGTATCTTCGATACAGAAAATGGTGCACGCGATGGAAGGTTCAGGGGCAGGTTACGTTGATGAAGTGATTGACATGGAGCCCCGCGAGCGGGCTTCGATTGAATTTCGCGTCACATGCTCAGGTTCTCCTGTCCGTCGTCTTCGTTTGACCGGAAATCGTTACACCTTTGGCAGCGCTGATGGATGTTCCATTCGGCTCAGCGACGATACGCTCCGGCCAATGCATGCCGTGCTGTTGCGTGATGCTTCACGAATTATCGTACGCGCTTACTCGGTGCCAGTCCAAGTCAATGGAACGCGGACGACCGAGGCGACTCTGAGCTCAGGCGATGTTCTGCGTCTCGGGCAGTATCAGTTTGAACTCCTCTCGGTGACGCCCGTTGGAATGAATGTTTCTGGCCAAGGCTATATTCCCGGCGATCCCGGCTTGAGTCGAGGCCAAGCTGGCCAAGCTGGC
>PKCN01000174.1 GCA_002862205.1 Planctomycetaceae bacterium
CCTTGCTAAAGATAACCATGGCGATCCCCCGTCGCCTCTCTCCCCATTTGCCAAGCGGGGCTTCTGTCTCCCCAAACGACTCAACTCAAAAGGTTGCGCTACCCACGACTGCACCGTGTTCAAGCAAAGAACGGGAGGGCTCGTCAGATAGCCATACTCAAAGCTGACTCAACCCGCGTGGCCTGATCGGGCTTCAACCCGACGCAAACCGTCCACCAAAACACTCAAACTCTCCCGAGTTTTGAAACTTTGCCAATCAGCGGGTTAGTCAAGCCTCCTCCCCCTCCCACACGCGCACGGAATGCAGAGTCAGGGCCGGATTTCGCTACCGTGGACAGCCATCCAACTCGGCCACTTTCCACCTATTCGAAGTCGCGGAACCACCGGGACAAATCAAGTTGGTACAAGCATCCTGTTCACGAACAGCCAATTAGTTAAGGGCCTTGTTCGTTTTACTGGTACAGATCATCATCACCGCCATGTGGCGCACTAAATCCACAATCACCGACCGCAAAACCTGCATCAAGCCGTCAAGACTCAGCTTCATGAACACTGTGACCAACTCAATCGCGTTCCCCGTACTTCTCACGATGATCCTATGGGCTCATACCGCGCAAGCCCAACACTGGACCGTCCAAAACTACGAGAACATCATTAGTGAAATCGCCAAGCACCATGATGAACTGGCCACCTCTGCCAACACGCCGGGATACAAACTACGAACTCCAGATATCACTAACGGCATGGTCGAAATGTCGTACATGTTTGGTTATGACGACCCACAGTTTGGCATCAATGGGCACATGCCACTTCTGAACAAATTCGAAGTGGTAGGACAAGATCCATCATGGATCAAATACAACCTTCACACCATCGATCAGAACAAGGTGGGAACTTCTGGATCGGTGCAAACTGGCAGCCCGACTCTTCCCGGTGCGCTGAATACCTCAAACACACCTTGGCTGACCAAGTCCGGCGAGATGCTCGACTACCTCAATAACCGCACCGACCAATGGGATTTGGGACTCACCCCAATCTCTACGTCGGAAAAGAATCCGTGGCGTCGTGCCGCTGCGACGGTTGGCATGTTTTATGACACGACCGGACAAAACAACCTGAACAGTTATGCAAACAACTACATCGTCACATTCACGGTCGATAAAGATGCAATTTTCAGACCCAACGGAAACCAGTCCGTCTTTGGTTCCGGGATGGACACGGCCGTCGCAGCAGATTTCCAATGGGACGCCGCGGCCTCGTCATGGAGACCCGACCCAAACTTCAACGCTCCATGGCTAAGCACCTTGAACAATAACCTCTACGAGTCGAATGGGCCAAAGTACGACACGTTTGGTGAGTTTTACACGGCGTGGTGGCAAGAAAACTTGTTCACAGAAAGCATTTTTCCATGGACAGGAATCGGCTACACCTACGATTGGTATTATCAAAACAAGAGTGAATGGATTGACCTGGGTCCGGGCAACCAACCCAAAGGCGCAGGACTCTCCGAGTTTTTGCTCATGCCCAGCAAGTCCGATAATGTGTGGGAGATTGGAAACATTGTTAGCGTCCAAACCACAGCGCAGTACCTGGGGGACAGCCAAGCATGGGGTGCTCCAATGCAGAGTTATTCGACCCCTGAGCCAAAGTCACTTTTTATGTTTGGAACCATCGCGATCATTGTTATCGGCATCAAGATAAGTCGCCAAAAGAAACCGTTGTTGTGCGACTGAAATCGTTGCTGTGGGGCTAAACTGGTTGTGTTTGGGCTAAACTCGTCACGCCCGCGTAGTCCTAAACGTGAAACGATGTAAATCGCACATACACGCTTGTGACAGGCCATCTGCCGGGTCACCACATTGCACCCTCTGGCGACGGCGTAACATCGCTTCGGTTGCTCAACGGTGCTCGCTCTGCATCAATCGAAGTCGTGAACAGAAAAGGGACCCTATCGCGATGGAATCCACCCGCGTTTCGTTCCACCGTGCTGGAACAGATTTCCTTGGCCGCTTGCCAACATCAGAGCCACCGTCGCATTCCCGATTGGTGAAAACCCGAGGTACTGATCCCCTCCAATATTCCGCTTTCCCCCAAAATACGCAGCAGAGCCTGCTGAAGTGCGGCACAATTCGAGGTACGGTTTCCACTTTCGCATGACCGACTGGTGGGATTGGCGATTCGCCAACTTGAGACCAGCGAATCCGTAGATCAGGCCGATGGATGACATGGCGTGCGCATGTCGCATCCGTCCCTGGTGTGCAGCCAAGGCATCGGAAAACTGCTTTACAAGTTCCGGTTCCTGTTTTCGAATCGCCAACGCGGCAGCCATAGCACCCGTGCGTGCTGAGATATCGGGGCTCCACGTCGCCCGAGCAGAATAACCAATCGCACCCGTCTTCTGATGAATCGACTTGCGTACTTCACCCAACGAACGATCCCACGCATCCCTGTCAATCTTGTACCCGCATTTTTCTGCCAACGCCCATGCCAGATGAGCCTGAACGTTGATAATCACAAGGCCGCCGCCGTTGTAAGGAATCGCGAAGTGATGCCCCATGGTCCCGTTGGCAGTCACACGTGCAGCCAACAGATCACAACATTTTTTGAGATCACCAAAATAGTTGTCATCGGCGGTTGCCAGTTGGTACTCGGCTAGCAGGATCGCCGAGGCAGCAGCCTGCCAATTCTTGGGACCCTTTTTCACGTCCCCACGATCGATTGAATCGATGCTTTTCTGTTTCACGAAGTCGATCGCGCGGCGGATTGCTGGCAGATACGCCTCGTTCTTTGCAGCAAGCATCGCCAGCCCACAGAATGCTGCCGCATACACGTCCGCATCTCCTCCTACTCCTGGTCTCCATCTGCCGCTCGCCTGCTGTGTGCCGGCAAGATAATCAGCAATGTCTGCGATGTACTTCCTGCTTTTAGCACAACGGTTCGGCAAAGAATTGACAAAGGCTGGTGATTTCGGGACATCTATCGTCAGTTGAACCGTCTCTTTGCCACGTCGCACGGCAAGCCGTAGACGAGCGGGCACCGCGGCGCATGCTTGCTCCAACGCTATCGCAAGCTCGGTTTGGGGGCCTTCCAAACCTGAATCCGTACTTTTGGAAAACGGGGCAGGTTGTTTACCACGGATCGAGACAATGCGATCACCCACCGCAAGACCGCCCCGGTCGGCCGCACCGTCAGCACCAATGTGCATGACAAGGATTGAATTCTCACCATCCACCAACCGGCCTGTCGCTGACAACACTCCTAGCGGAAAATCATGAACCGCCCCGTTCTTGCTGTTACTGAGTCTGGGTTGGTACGGAACTTCTTTCGCTGAAGTCTCATCGCTTTGCGTCACGACGCAGGTCACCCAGAGGCAGCCCATTACGAGTATCAAACTTTTAGCCATCTTGGACAATTCAATCTCCTTCAGTCAATTCCAGGTAATGGTCATTACACATGTGTTCAAACGTAATTGCTGTTTCTGATTGGACCGCACACCGGTCACTTCGGTCCCCGCGGCAACCCGAGTTTTCGCAAAGCACTCTCCAGCCGTTTGCGCACCGCCGCAGCTTCGCCGGAAGTTTCAGTCAGCGAGCTCTTTTCTCTTGGATCCTTACTGACATTGAAATACTTACCATTGTCGTAAAGTTTATAGTTCTGCGTCCTTACCCAAGCACGTTTGCCTCTCCCCTGCGAAAACGCAAATTCACGCTCGCTCACCGAGTCAGCCTCGAACAATACGGGAGCGAAGCTGTGTCCATCAATTTTTCGTTCCACATGTCCCCCGGCGATTTCGACCAGAGTCGGCAACCAGTCACTAAAGTCAACCAACGCCTCACTCGCTGAATCTGCCTTGATTTTACCAGGCCAACTGACAATCAACGGCACATTCGTCCCGATGTCCAACAGAGTGCCTTTCCCACCCGGCACCCGATTTCCATTTCGGATCGAATAAACTTTTTCGTACTCGTAATTTCCGTTCTGCTGATGCCTCAGTTTGGAACGAACGGCAGTGCCGTTGTCACCAGTAAACAGGATAATGGTGTCATCCCGGAGTCCCAGATCGTCGATTTTGCGAACAATCCTGCCAACCATCTGATCCAAACTTCCGATCATCTCTCCATAATTCATCCACCGGTCTTTGCCTGGCATATATGGGACCTGCTCGGTCAGGTCATTCGTCACATCATGCGCTAACGCCATCGAATAATACGCAAAGAATGGTTGATCGTCTTTCTTGCACTGGCCCATGAAGTCACCGAGGAAATCGACATACATTTCCGGTCCATACTTACCAGCGGTATCGCTGCGCAATTGGCCGTTCTGGTAAACCAGCGGATCGTGAAATCGTGCACCCTCATGCCACCCAAACAGGCACCATTCATCGAACCCCATCCGCCTCGGTTGCATCCGGTCGTCCTTCATCAAGCACAACTGCCATTTCCCCGCGATGGCAGTGCGATACCCACATCGTCTCAGTACCGCCGCCAGAGAGTGACTCTCTTCTTCTCGAGGGAAGGATCCCCACTTTGCCCCGAAACGAAACGGATATTTTCCGGTCATCAAACAGATCCGGGATGGGTGACACACCGGCATGCTAAAACAATGGTTGAATCGCATCCCATCATTTGCAAGAGCATCAATCTGTGGTGTTTTCCAACGCTGCCCGCCATAAACCCCAATCGGCTCACAACCCACATCGTCGGCCATGATCAGAACAATGTTGGTTTGCGCCAATGCAAGCGGCAAGGTAAAACAAAAACCAGAACAAAAAGCAAAACCTGCCAGTAACACTCGCCTAATCACACGCTGCTCCAAGAAACTCATTTCAGCCAACCCTGCCTGCTTTTATCAACAACATTTTCAAGGATTCACCACAGGCTTCGTGGCTACAGTTACCGCATCGACGCTGCCCGCACCGCGTTGAATCCGGTAACAGGATAACAGACTCACCCCGCTGATTCCGTGTGATCGCAGGAAGGCGGGCGCTGCCACAGCAAAAATAAAAACGATCTGGGCATTTGGTTTCATCCGGGAATGTCAGTAAAAACGACTGATCAGCCCGATTCCCTCATCACTCTCAGCTTCACCAACTCGTTTTGAAGACTATCATGTTATGGAAGATGGTAATCTTCTCAATTCATGCACAACGTCCTTTGCCAACCCACTTCCGCAACACTCCATCCCTCTTTCGCCAACTCCTGCCGGACACCTCCTATTCCGATCCGGCAATGCAATCAGCGAACACCATTTTCCGCGAGCCTCAATGAAGTTGAAACGTTTTTTTGCGGGACAGTACGCGATCATGACTGCGTGCTTGATATTTCAATGGTTTGTAGCTGCGCAGATGACAGCAGCCGCGGACCCGCCTCTGGAATCCGTTATGGATCCGACGGAGTTGCAAGCCCAAGCAACTCAGGTGCTGAGCACCTACTGCTTCTCGTGCCATGGCCCGACCGAACAGAAAGGTGAGGTGCAACTGAACGCTTTAGACACGCTCGATGCAGTGGACCGGCAAAAATTGTTCCGTCAAGCAGAAGAGGTCGTTCAACTCGCCGACATGCCCCCCGAAGACGCGAAGCAGCCAACTGAGACCGAACGCGCGATCCTGTTGAATTTTTTTCATAGCCAACTCACCGGCACCGCTTCAAAAGCACTCGCTGAAAAGCTGCTGCGATTCGAGTACGGCAACGTGGTGCAGCACGAGGATCTGTTTTCAGGGAAACACGCCAACCTGCCCGGTTACACGAACGACCGCCGTTGGTTGATCAGCGAGTTCATCTTCAACGAAAAAATCAATCGGCTGCTTGATTACGTTCCCACGCGAACGATTTACAACACGTCTCGGCGGGTCCAAGGTGACAGCGGCGTCCACTGGAGTCCGAAGACAGAACGAGGAAACAAGTTCCGCAGAACCATCACCAACCCCTACCTGTTGCCTGCAAAGGTGGGTGTCCGCTACAGCGTCCACAAACGCCTCAATACGGGCCACCTGTTAACGATGGTCGGCAATGCCAAACGAGTTGCGGGACACATGTCGGATGAAGCGACCATGAAGGCCCATTACCCGGCCATGTATACCTTGATGAAGCCTGAACTCGATTACCGCGAAACACTTCGCAAACGTGAAGCATTCCTGAGAACCTACCCATTCATGGAACGCCTGCTCCGGGAAATTTACGGGAACCAGCATCAGGAACTGTTGCCAACCCTGGTTCGAAAAGAGCTCCCCTACCCCGGTCCGCCCAAACATACCAAGAACGGTATCCAAAAGCGGCATGAGAACATGGAATTTCTCAACCGCTTCAACAGGGAAGACACGCAGGCCATCCTCAATGGGATCGCCATCTATAAACGCACAGCGTACAAGGTCCAGGAGAATGCGGCCGCCAGTCAAACGGATGCTCAAGGGAATCCCGTCTGGGCGCCCTACAGCACAGCCAACCTTTCTGAGTTCGACAACATCATTTCGCAATGCGAACGAGACTGGCACCGACAAGGCGTGACGCCATACCGCATCCAAAATCGTGTCACGACCATGAAACTGCTGTACGACACGTGGGACATGAATCGGCTGTACAAACATATCGAAAAAGGAAGCTTTGGCGTCCCCAAGTATGTCCCCCTCAGCAACGAGGAAATGGTGACACTCTCAGAAACCATCCTCAAGCACCGCGAACCGGGCGATACGCACCAGAAAATCATCGACAAATGCCTGGCCGACTGGAATCAGTCCTTCAAAGCTTTGCAAGAGGCTGACGGTGGTGGCAGCGATACCATGATCACTCAGGTGATCACCGAGCTGTATAGCCAGATTCTTGAGCGTCAGCCAATCGAGACCGAAATCGCCTCGAGCAGCGAGCAATTCAAATTGCACGCGGCCAAACTCGATCGCCAAAAAGCGATCGGAAAACTTATCGAATCGCTGCTGCTGAGCACTGAGTTTGCGTACCGCCATGAGTTCGGGCAAGGCAGCCCAGACCAGTACGGCCGCCGACTGATGTCGCCACGCGACGCCAGTTACGCTCTGTCCTACGCATTAACTGATGCAAGCCCTGACGAAGCTTTAGCCCAAGCGGCCGCAGAGCAGCGACTGAATTCACGAAGTGATTATGAACGTGAGGTTCGCCGTATTTTGAAACGCAGGGACCAGTGGTACATCATCGACGAAAATGTACAAGCGGCAAATCTCAACGCGAGCACGACGAACCAGCCAATCCGTAAGTTGCGATTTTTCCGTGAGTTTTTCGGATATCCAAAAGCTCAGGAAGTCTTCAAAGACGACTCACGGTTCGGCGCAGGACGCCATGAGCAGACTGTCAGCCGTCTGATCGACGAGGCGGACATGCTGGTCGAACACATCCTTGAAAACGATGAACGCGTTATCGAAGAACTACTCACAACAGATCGATTCTTTGTCTACCACTCAGGCGACAACGAGGTGATGGAGGCCGGATCAAAACAACTCAAGCAGGTATTTGAATACTTTCGAAAACTCGACTGGCAGAACTGGGAAGCCGATCAGATAGCACCTCACAAGGAATTCCTGATGACCATCTGGGAATTTCGGAAAACACGTGGCGGTGACAACAAAGCCCTGCTCACCACATTGAAACGAATGATGCCCGCATTGGAACTGCATTTCAGCGACGGCCAAAGCCAAGGCATGCCTTACATGAAAATGTCGATGGGATTCTGGCACGGGGGCAACGTGCTGGGCCGTACCGGACAACAGATGCGAGGAGAACAGGTCACCTCGTACTGGAATCTTGACTGGAAAACGTGGGACTATCCGGTCCAACAACCAGCCCGCGTTCCCAATCGCAAAGGGCTGCTCACTCATCCTGCCTGGTTGATCGCCCACTCGCAGAATCTTGAAACTGACCCGATTCACCGTGGCAAGTGGATTCGCGAGAAACTGCTCGCTGGCACCATCCCGGATGTACCGATTACCGTGGACGCGGTAATCCCACCCGATCACCATAAAACGCTGCGGCAACGAATGGAAAATCGAACCGGTGATGTATACTGCTGGCGTTGTCATCAAAAGATGGATCCGCTGGGCTTTCCTTTCGAAAGTTACGACGACTTCGGGCGTTTCCGAACTGAGGAAACTCTGGAACACCCGGACAATTTGATTACCGAGGCCAAGCGGGGCGAAACCAATGAGTTTGGTGCGTCGTTACCAGTCTACAAGACATTGCCGGTAGATCCCCGAGGGGTATTGACGGGTACGGATGACCTAACACTGGATGGTGAAGTCGAGGACGCTTTTGAACTGATCGATCGGCTTGCCAGTTCAGACAAAGCACGGCAGTCAATCATCCGCTACGCATTTCGCTACTACCTTGGCCGCAATGAAACACACTCTGACTCCAAAACTTTGATAGACGCGGAGAAAGCATACGTCGATAGCAACGGTAGTTTTGACGAAGTGATCGTGTCGCTCCTCACCTCAGACTCTTTTATCTACCGCAAAAGGTCCTCCAAGGAATAAACGATGCAAGTCAACCGACGAGAACTTTTCAAAACAACCGCATTGGGCACCGCCAGCCTCGCGTTGACGCCTTCGTTCGACCACCTATTGGCCGCGCCCGCCCGCGCCCAGAGCGGCGATCTGCACCGATTCGTGTTCATCCGCAAATCCAACGGTAACCTGACCAGTCAGTTCGGATTGCCTTCGTTTTCTTCCGAGCAACAAAAGAAGCACGATGAAAAGCAGGCGTTCGATGTCGATCTGGCAAACCATGAATTGCCGGAATGGCTGAACACGCTCGATGAGCACAAGGAAAACATGACGATCCTGCACGGCGTCTCGATGTCAGTCAGTGGTGGTGGTCATTACTCCTACTCGGGATGCATGGGCGCGTACAAAGCAGGTCGTGACATCCTCAGCAACATCAAGCGTGCAACCATTGACTTTGAAATGGCGAAACTTTTCCCCTCGCCGTTTGGGCACGTGGAGATGTCGCTGGCTGTTCCCCACGGACGCGACCACCGCACCGGAATCGTTTCAGGCTATTCTGCCCCGGCCGCAAAACAGCGCAACTACTGTTACGCTGACCCCATGACCGCTTATCAGGAACTGTTCAAATCCGTCACCAACACGGACGAGGTTTCGTCAGACATTGCGCTGTTTGACTACCTGCACGAACAGGAAAAGCGTCGACTGCAGGGATTGGATGGTGACGAACGTTTGAAAATCAGCGATCAGGTTGACTCCTTGCAGTCGATCCGCGACCGCAACACCAAAGTTGATTCACTGGGCGACAGGGTCAAGCAACACCTGCCCGGGATTGATCCCATCCATGATGGTGGTGGCGAAGATGCTACCCTGCCACAGAAACAGGCTGCCTTTACCGATATCATTATGGGAGCGATGGCATCGGGTCTGACCAACGTTGTCACCTATACCATTGATGATCTTGGTACCGACATCACCTCACTGCCCGAGAATAAACAAAAAACGAGCATTCACCAAATCGGGCATGGCGGTCAAATCGCCGGCGCCGCAAACATGCGCAACGCCATCAAAAGCCATCACATCAAACAGGTCAAAACCCTTGTGACCAGACTCAAGGCTATCCCTGAGGGCAATGGCACGATGTTCGACAACACAACCATCATCTACATGCCCGAAACCGGCGCCGGACATCACAGCCCTGACACCGAGGCACCGATGGTCATCATGGCCGGCAAGAATTCAAAGCTCGACATCGCCGGCCGCTACATCCGTCTGCCGTTCCACGGTACCCAAGGACACAAAACCCTCAGCAACTGGTACACAACTCTGCTCAACGCCTATGGCAATCCAATCGACCACTACGGCGATCTGGACCTGACCATGCAACGCAACCGGATGGACCAAACTGGAGCGATCAAGCAGTTTCTGAGCTAGCGGATCATCGCTCGGTTCACACCCTCGATGAATCGATTCATGAAGATCAAATCCGACGTGTTACCAAACAGGCACGCCGAAACTTTGTCCTGCGGAAACCCCTAAAAACGTGTCCGCCCAAGCCATTTGACGTAATTCATCGTCGACAAACCGTCGCGATGCCCAACTGTCACCGCGCGGTCCCCTAGACTGTTGTAGGGAAAATCCTCTCATGATAGCGGAGTGGATTTTTCCTGCCGTCTCCTGGAACTGACCAGCACGACCGCGGTAATCGAGTACCAGGCTCCGGGCGAGTAGGCGGTATGAATCGAACAACACTTGATGATTCACGGATTTGCAAACCTAGCTTCACCACCTGTGTGACGCTCTTGTTAGGCTTGTCGATTCCATTGGTTTTCTTTCCCGTCCAAAGCGCACTGAAATTGGAGGTGTTGTACCAATGGATTTCGACCCATTGCGGAGTCTTCTACCTCTTCGCCGGTGTGACATGTTTCGTCTTTCTGCTGTGGCTGGGAATGAGCCGTTACGGAAGGATCAAACTGGGTGATGAAAACGATGCGATCGAGTTCAAAGAAGTTTCATGGGCAGGAATGCTGTTCTGCGCGGGCATCGGCGCGGGACTGATGCGTTGGGCTCCCGTGGAATGGGGCTATTATTTTTTGTCACCCCCGCACGGCGTAGCGCCACGATCATTGACAGCGGCCGACTGGGCAAGTGCGTACCCGTTATTCCACTGGGGCCCCATTGCGTGGGCAATTTACTGCCTTCCCGCGATCGCCATTGCGTATCCGTATCACGTCAAGAAAGTTCCCTGGCTCCGTTTTAGCACTTCGCTCCACGGGATCCTCGGTGACGAGGGCCTTCAAGGACCTTTTGCAAAACTCATTGACATCCTTTTCGTGTTGAGCCTCCTTGGCGGTGCTGGGTATTCGCTGGGTATCTCAACCCCGTTGATCTCAAGCGCGTTCTGCCACCTGACCGGAATTCAAAATGGCTTTCATCTGCAAGTCATTACCGCACTGACGTGCGTTATCCTCTTTTCCATCAGTGCCTACCTTGGACTGAAAAAGGGTATCAAGTTGCTGAGCGACTGGAATGTCTACCTTTCCCTATCGCTGCTACTGTTCATTCTGGCGGTTGGGCCGACGCTGTATATCCTCAAGGCATCCTTGAGCTCGCTGGGTTTCCTGACCCAGAATTTTGTTGTCATGAGTACCTGGATGGATCCGTTTACAGAGTCCGGGTTTGTAGAATCATGGACGGTTTTCTATTGGGCGTGGTGGATAGCCTATGCTCCATTTGTTGGCCTGTTCGTCGCCAGGATTTCCCGTGGCAGAACGATTCGGCAAGTCATTTTTGGAATGTTGGTTTACGGCTCCGCCGGCTGCATGCTGTTCTTCATGATCATGGGAAATTATGCCATGCATCTGGATACGGTTGAAAATGCAGGAATCCTCACCACCTTGAACAGTGAAGACGGTGGCTACGTTCAAGCGATCACCCAGATTTTGGACACTCTGCCACTGTCCAAAATGGCCATTGGAGCCTTCTGCCTGATCTGCATCATTTTCTGTGCCACCACCTATGACTCGGCTTCCTACATCATTG
>PKCN01000436.1 GCA_002862205.1 Planctomycetaceae bacterium
GCTTCGCCCTTGCCCGACAATGCTTGAGCTAAATTGAAAAAAGCACGGAGATAGGATGAGTCGGAGGCAACCGAATGGCGATAGCATTTGATCGCGTCATCCAGCCTGTTTTGTCGTTGCAAAATATTTCCCAAGTTGTTCCACGCACCTGCGTGTTTTGGATCGAGTGCGATTGCCCGGTCAAAGCACGTTTTGGCGTCTTGCATGTTACCCTGTTGGACATGCATCAAACCTAGATTATTCAATGCCTTTGCCGTTTTTACAGGCATGTGACGTGGTGCCATCATGTCAGGCAACTCGTTGGTTTTTGTGAACTGGGATCCGTCGCTCGTTCCGGTTGTGTTCGAGGGTGTGGCTTGCGGCGACGCCGGTTCCCAGTGGTGGAGTTGACCTTGATCGATGAACGAAAAATGATGAGCATATTTCGACGAAGTGAAACTCAGCATGCCGGGACGCAACGCTCCAGGTAAAACGGTGACGTCAAAAAGTTCCATGATGGAACTTTCGATTCGCACCGAATGCACGACCAGGCCGGTTTCCATGTCAATCACTTCAACACCGCAGCAGGCTGCCATGTTGTGTTTTTCAAGAGTGGTCTGAAGTGGAAGATCTTGAAATGCGCGTTCGCGCCTTGGTTTGGAAAGCCCTACAAACGCGTACTTGGAATGGATGGATAAACCCCGGGCATATCCGGGCACAAATCGCACGGGTTCGAATTGTTTTGATCTTCGGTCGATTTTCCCCAAGTGTCCTGTACCCGAGTTCAGAACCCAGAGATGCCCATTTTGACAACGCGGTGAGTGTGGCATCGATAATGATTCCGCAATCACTTCGTTGCGATCAATATCCATGATCAGCCCCCCCGATGTGCGTGAGTCACGCCACCCTTGGGCATGGTTGGACTGAGCGTGCATGGTGACATATTTTGGTTTCCCGTCGGCGACAGCCAGGCCGCTGAGATGACAGCGGTCTTCGGGAGCAAGGTCGCCAATGAAGGCGGGGTGCCACAGCGGTCGGAAATTGAATTTTTCGTCTACTGTTGCCAGGCAGTTGAACAGAGTGTTGACGAAAACCGGCCCGTGCTCATCTGTCATTGCGATTTCGTGACCGTCCACCTGCCCCGTGGTGTAGCCGACTCTTGGTACGTAGAGGTAGTCATGCGATGACGGATTTGTTGCGGATTCGTCTCTTTTCTCCCGTTCAAATCGCCAAACCATCCGCTGCGTCACAAGCCACAGGGCATCCTCGTGACAACACATTCCCATCGCACGATCAAAGGCCGCGGTTTGAAGGGATGGCGATCCATCAGGGTTCGATCCGAGCATCAAGACTGCACCCACGCGGTAGGTGCTTATCGCGATACTCACATTTTGTTCATTGGCCCACTCGGTAAAACCCGGCGTGCTTGTGATTTCAAAATCTCGTTGCTGGACAAGTGATTGCATGCTCGATGAAATTTTCACAAGAAAGTTGTGGTTCTGTCGTGTTCGTGCGGTCGCTCGGGGCAGCCAATTTCCTGTCATGGACCCAAGGTTCGACTATCGATGACACATCGCAACCATGATAGGAGTGGGTTGCCTCAAGACTCGTTTTTTTTTGACAGTGGGGTGAACGAGTACCCCGAAATTGCTGTGGATCGCCCTTGGTGGGAGCAGGGGCAGCCAGTTTGGTTTGGGAATTGTGATAATTTTTGAGTACAGCTGAAAACCACCGCCGTTTGTTTTGTATCGGTTTTCCGAATTATGCCTGTAATTCCGGAAAACCCGATTATAACTATTCTGGGGGATTAGAGCGACTCGGAATACTGGCTTGACAGTATTCCGGGATGGTCGATGCATCGAACCCCCACCCTGAACATTCTTCTCAGTTCGATTCATCGGAATGCACAACGCATGTTGAAAAAGACGCGCGGGCGAAGCTCCAGATCACGGTCTCTTAAATCTTCTCAGTCTCCTAATTCCAGAAAAAAACGTTTACGTCATCGGCTGCTGTACGAGGCGCTCGAGGAGCGGCGAGTTCTTGATGCCGAACCGGTAATCACCGTTGATTCGCTGATCACCAACGATGCGACTCCTCGGTTGACCGGAACGGTGGACGATGCAACCGCCACCATCGAAATTACGGTGGGTAGTGAAACGCTGTCTGCGACGAATCAGGGCACCACTTGGGAATTGCAGGACAATGCTCTGACGGCCGCGCTCTCGGAGGGAACCTACGATGTGGTTGCTTCGGCAACCAACAGTTTCGGGACTGGCACGGATGCGACCACAAATGAACTCACGATCGATTTGACAGCGCCCGGCGCGCCGGTATCACTCGATCTCGCGGACGCCAGCGATACGGGAGCCTCCAGTAACGATGAAATCACCTCCGATGCAACGCCGCTGATCAGTGGCATTTCTGAGGCAGGCAGCGGGGTGGAGCTATTTGATACTGATGGTGTAACCAGCCTTGGTGCGACAACTGCCAGCGGTGACGGCAGTTGGTCGATACTTTCTGCAGGGCTTTCGGATGGGGCTCATGGGCTGACGGCGGTTGCTACGGATGCTGCGGGAAATACAAGCCTGTCTTCTGCCGCGCTGAATATCACGGTGGATACCGTTGCTCCCACAGTGGAAGTCAATATCCAGTTTGTGAGTGATAGTACGCCTGAGATTCAGGGAACCGTCAGCGAAAATGATGCTGGGTTGGAAATTACAGTTGCTGGGCAGACGATCGCTGCAACCAACAATGCAAATGGAACTTGGACCCTCGCAGATAATGCATCCACGAGCATCGTAGATGGAACTTACAATGTGTGGGCCACGGCAACCGATTTGGCTGGCAATCTAGGCACCGATACGAATGTTGATGAATTAACGATCGACACTGTGGCGCCTGCAACACCATCCACACCAGATCTGGTGTGGAGTAGCGATACCGGCATTTCGACAACCGACGATTTTACCGCCGATTCAACGCCCACCTTGGCGGGTTCTGCAGATCCGGGAAGCGTGGTTGAAATATTCGATGATGCTACAAGTCTGGGTCTGGTAACCACAGATGTTGGTGGGGCTTGGCTGTTCACAGCACCGTCCCTTGGAGATGGGATACACACACTTACAGCCGTTGCAACAGATCCGTCGGGCAATGTAAGTGCAGCGTCTCCATCACTCACGATCACTGTTGATACTGCAGCTGCGTTGGTCACAGTCGATAGCTTGGTGACCAACGATTCCAGTCCTGAGTTGACAGGCACGGTTGATGAAAATTCTGCTGTGGTGAGGGTGAAGGTGGCCGGGCAATCCTACACGGCTACCAACAACACTGATGGCACTTGGACCCTCGCTGATGATGTGCTGGCAGGTATTGCAGATGGGACCTACGACGTCTCGGTCACGGCGACTGATGCAGCCGAAAATGTTGGTGCTGACACGACAGCATCCGAACTTGAGATCGATACCATGGCTCCGATCGTCTCGGTGGACGAACTGGTTACCAACGATACAACTCCAGAGTTGACTGGCAGCGTTGATGACGCAATTGCCGTGGTTTCGGTTACCGTCGCCGGGCAAACCCATTCAGCAACCAATAACGGCGACGGAACGTGGACGCTGGCCAGTGGTGTGTTGAGCGTCGTTGCGGAAGGAATCTACGATGTCAGTGTTGCTGCATCGGATGTCGTGGGAAATGTCGGTGTGGATGGGACATCGGATGAATTGCTGGTCGACACTACAACACCGGTCGCGCCCAGCGGCATTGATCTGGTGGCGTCGAGTGACACTGGGATTTCGAATACTGACAATATTACTGCAGACAATACACCTGTAATTGTTGGTTTTGCTGAACCCGACAGTGAGGTCTACGTTTACAGTTCAGGTAGCTTCATCAATCAGACCCAAGCGAATGCTTCGGGTGCGTGGGGTATCCAGGGTGCTTTGCGGTACAGTCAGAAGTTTGATTTCGGGACATCGGTGTCGCCAGTTGCCGAAGGCTACACACAGGTAACCGTTTCCAATATTTATTTCGATGCCGGAGCAACGTATGGATGGGAGTACAACTATCCAGGTGCGGTCGATCGAGCGGTGGGGGACGATGCAGTACGCGACTTGCATTATGTGAGCTCAGGTGTCTTTCATGTCGACTTGCCGAATGGTGACTATCAGGTAACGGTCACCTTGGGTGATTCGGGATCGATCATTGCGCAGAGCTCCCGATTGTCTTTTGAGGATGTGGTTGTAGGAAACTTCTCTCACCCAGCGGGCGAGCAGATGACCGAGATGTTTTCCGTAGCCGTTGTCGATGGCGAACTCACGATGGAATATGAGTCCACGGGAGCTGGCAAGGTTAGCATCGCTGAGATGAGGATTGCCCGCTCGGGTGAATTTGATGAAGGCGCCCAGACAATCACGGTGGTTGCGATAGATCAGGCTGGGAATGTCAGTGATGCATCAAGTGAGTTGGCACTGGACATTGATACATCCGTTCCTGAGCTTGGATTGGATAGTCTTGAAACCACTGATCAAACACCGGGTTTCAGTGGCACTGTTGATGAAGCCACCTCTGGTATTTGGGTGTCTGTTGCGGGGCAGTACCAGCCTGCGACTGACATGGGAGATGGTTCTTGGGAGTTGCCTGATGACAGCTTTTTTCCAATCCGCGAAGGAAGTTATGATGTCGCTGTAACGGCAACCAATATTGCAGGGCTGACCGCGACAGAGGTGTTCTCTGACGCATTGGTCATTGATCTGACTGCGCCGATTGTTGCTGTGGATGAATTGATTACGAATGACACCACGCCTGGGTTGACCGGCTTGGTGGACGATCCCCTCGCGACGGTGGCTGTGACCGTCAATGGCGAAACCCATGCTGCAATCAATCAAGGTAACGGGACGTGGACGTTACCAGACAATACATTGTCTGTTCTTGCCGAAGCTGTTTATGACGTTGCAGTTTCCTCCACTGATGTTGCTGGTAATGTTGGAGTCGATGCAACTGCTGATGAGTTGATCATTGATACGACACCACCTGTGCTTGATTCGATAACTCGACGCTCGCCAGGAGGAATTGTTGGGGCATCTGGAAATGAGACGGTTGCTGATGCGTTGATCTTTCGCGTCACTTTCAACGAAGCCATGAGGCCACTTGCAGCCGCTGATTTCTCAGTGACCGGTACCACCGCAAACGTCAGTAACATCCTTACCGTGACTGACCGGGTGTTTGAGGTCACCATTTCTGGCGGTAATCTCGCCGCCGTGAATGATTCAACCGTCGGATTGGATCTTGCGAGTGGCCAAGGGCTGAAAGATTTGGCAGGAAATGATTTGCCGACAGTAGAGCCAGTCACCGATGAGACATTCTACGTTGATAACAATTCGCCAGAGACAGTAACGCTAGTTGATTTGGAGCTAGGGTTGCCGCTTGTCAGTAGCAGTACCGTTGACTGGGTTGATTATGACAATGACGGTGATCTCGATCTGTTCATCGCGGGTGAGCTTCCCGAGGATGACTCGGGTGATGACGATTCAGGTGACGATGATTTAGGAGATGGCGGCGACGGCGACGGTGACGGTGGTGGTGGTGATGGTGGTGGCGATGACAGTGGTGGAGCGTCAACGTATCTGTATACCAACAACGGGGGCGCAACCTTCAGTGCCTTCGGCTGGGATTTGCCGGGGGTTGGTGGAGCTGCGTCCGCGTGGGGCGATTATGACAAGGATGGTGATCTCGACTTGTTGCTCGCAGGTAGAACCGGGGCTGGTGTGGAGACAGCGATCACGCGCCTCTACAGGAACAGCGTCGAGGAGGGACTTGGTTTTGTGGACGTGGCTGCCGGATTGCCCGAGATTGTGGATGGTTCATTGTCATGGGGTGATTACGACAATGATGGTGATCTTGACATCGTCCTCGCCGGAGATTCTGACGCTGGTGCCATCATGCGGGTTTATCGCAATGATGGCGGAGTGTTCGTCGATGCCGAGGTTGGGCTTGCTGGCCTCAAAAATGGCGAAGCGATTTGGGGAGACCGAGATGACGATGGTGATTTGGATCTGTTGGTGACTGGGGACGTTGGCGGCGCTGCCTCCACGACTTTGTTCGATAACAACAATGGCGCGTTTGTGGACTCCAGCATCGCGCTGCCAGACCTCATCGATAGCACTGCAGAGTGGGGCGATTTTGACAATGACGGCGATCTTGACTTGGTGCTGGCCGGTTTGGATGCATTAGGAAATGCATTCACTGATGTTTTTCGAAACAGCGGAAACGCGTTCACCGCCCAGAATGCTGGGTTGAACGCCATCAGCGATGGTGATGTTGCATGGGGGGATATCGACAATGATGGTGATCTCGATCTGCTCGTGACAGGTCGAGGGGATGATCTCGGAGACGAGGTTGGCGGTTTGTATCGTAATACCAGTAATGGTTTCACGCAGTTGGATGTCGATCTTCCAACTCTGCCTGCAGGTGATGTGGCGTGGGGTGACTTCGATAGCGATGGTGATCTGGACTTGCTGCTCAGCGGCGGAGATTACGTTTCAGCTTTCTCAGGTATTTATCGTAATGACGTGACTTCGGTGAACGCCGTTCCGGATGCCCCCTTTGATATGTCGGAGATGTACGTTACTCCCACCTCGTACATGCTCTCGTGGACTGCTCCGACGGACGCAGAGACTCCGCTTTCCGGGCTTTCTTATAACTTGCGCATCGGAACTGCACCCGGGCTTTCAGATGTGGTTCGTCCGATGTCTTTCGAACCCGGGAGTTCTGTCGGTTCTGATGGACTGCAAAAGCTGGCGCAGCGTGGCATGATCAATGGCACCAGTTGGACGATTACGGGTCTGACCTCAGGGGATCCCTATTACTGGAGTGTTCAGGCTGTGGATCCTGTGTTTGGAGCCAGTGAGTTTTCAGCGGAGCAGTTCATTGACACAACCCCACCGGCGACTGTTTCCTTCACGAGGTTGAATCCTGCAGGTGAATTGACAAACGTCAATACCTTGTTTTTCCGAGCGGTGTTCAGCGAAGAAGTGATCGGCGTGACTCCGGATGATTTTCTGGTGACCGGTGCGACGGCTTCCGTCGCGAGCGTGACAGCCCTCGATACTCAGACTTATGATCTGCGCGTAACGGGTGGCGACTTGGCCGAGTTTGGTGGCGATATTGGCATTGATCTCGCACCGGGCCAGGACATCACGGACCCAACCAAAAATCCACTTCCGATGACGGAGCCCGCCACGGACGAGACTTATGCTCTCGACAATACAGTGCCGGTTCTCACGGTGGACGCGTTAAATACCAACGACACTGACCCCCAAATCACGGGAACCGTGGACGACCCCACCGTTGCTGTTTCCGTGGTTGTTGAGGGCCAGACCTACGCAGCGGTACTGGCTGGTGATGGTACCTGGAGCATTCCTGATGGGACGTTGCCAGTGTTGTCTGAAGGCGTGTATGAGGTGTTTGCCTATGCTGTCGATGCGACGGGCAATGCCGGGACGGATTTGACTGCGAACGAGCTTGTGATTGACACGACACCACCCACATTTGTGTCGCTGGAAAGGCAGTCGCCAGAAGAGAGCCCGACCAATGAAGATGTGCTTGTCTTCCGTGCCACATTCGATGAGGATGTTGCCTTGGTCACAGCTGACGATTTTGCGCTGATTGGAACCTCGGCTGCCATCACTGCAATCGATGCCGTTGATGCTCGGACTTTCGACCTGACTGTCTCAGGTGGGAATCTTGCCTCTGTTGATGGGGAAGTGGGAGTCGAATTGGCTGGTGGGCAGGACATCGTGGACTTGGCGGGCAATGCCCTGCCAGCGACCCAGCCAGCGACCCTTGAAACGTACTTGCTCGATAATACTTCTCCCGAAGTCGTCTCGTTCACGAGGGAGTCGCCTACTGCAGCTCCAACGAATACAAATATACTGCTGTTCGAAGTGGTGTTCAGTGAAAACGTGTTCGATGTCAGTGTTGATGATTTTACTGTTGCCGGAACAACAGCGTTGGTTACGAACGTGAACCTTGTAAGTGGTAGCACTTATCAGCTGTTGGTAGCAGGAGGCGATTTGGCCGATGTGGATGCGGTTGTGGGGATCGACATCGCACCTGGGCAAGACATTCTTGATGCGGCTGGGAACGCATTGCTGCCAAATGAGCCTTCTACTGATGAGACGTATGCTGTTGATAACTCAGTGCCTGTTCTCACGGTCGATGACTCATGGACCAGCGATCCAACACCGGCGTTGACTGGTACGGTAGATGATTCGGTGTTGGCCGTGGCAGTGATCGTATCTGGCCAGCAGGTCAATGCTGTGAATACAGCTGGCGTCTGGAGCGTGAGTGATGGAAGTCTGGCTGCTCTTGTCGATGGGACTTATAACGTTTTGGCGGTAGCGACCGATGCCGCAGGTAACACGGGAACTGATTCTACCTTCGGTGAGTTGACGGTCGACAACACGGGGCCAGAGGTTTCAATCACTCGTTCGACTTCCCTGAGCAGTCCAACAAATGCTGACTCTCTCGTTTTCCGTTTGGTATTCAGTGAAGAAGTTCTGGGTGTCGATTCGGCAGATTTTGTTGTAGCTGGAACCACTGCGACGATCACAGGGTTAGTTCAGCTTGATGCCATTACTTATGATGTCACGGTCTCCGGTGGTGATCTCGCTGGTTTGGATGGAACTGTCGGTTTGGATCTTGCCAGCGGCCAGAATATCACGGATCTCGCTGGGAACGCTCTCTCGTCAGTCGAGCCAGCAATCGATCAGCAATACACTGTCGATAACACGATACCAGCGCTTCTGTCCTTTGAACGTAGTGCACCGGATCAACCCGTCACGAACGCTGATGTCCTCGTGTTTCGGGCGGTCTTTAGTGACGATGTCGTGAATGTGAATGACAGCGATTTTGCTGTGACTGGAACAACAGCCAGAGTTGCGGGTGTGGTTGCTGTTGACACACGGACCTACGACATCATCGTTCGAGGTGGTGATCTTGACGCTTTGGAAGGGACGGTGGGTCTGGATCTTTCGGTTCTTGGGAATGTGGCAGATGCCGCTGGTAATGTGTTGCCCAAAAGCGAGCCTGCCACTGATGAAACCTATCTGGTTGATAATACGCCACCAGATCCTCCGGTGAATCTCGACTTGGCTGATGCCAGCGACACAGGGATTTCGGATGCGGATGATGTTACTGCTGATAATACACCGACGATCGTGGGTGCTGCGGAGCCTTTCGTCGCGGTCGAGTTGTTTGCGGGAGGCGTGAGCGTGGGTACGGCAATCGCGGATGCAAGTGGTGTGTGGTCCATCACTACAACCGTGCTTGCTGATGGAGCACAGACGCTGACGGCGAGCGCCGTCGATGCAGCAGGTAATGCCAGCACTCCCTCCGGTTCATTGATCGTCACAATCGATACAGTGGCGCCCGTGGTGACGGTCGACGCCTTGTTTACCAATGATCCAACGCCACCGCTGAGTGGCAATGTTGATGATGCTGCGGCAATGATTTCGCTTGCTGTTGCCGGACAGGTTGTTTCGGCTGTCAACAACGGTGACGGCACTTGGAGCCTTGCCGATGGTGTCCTCGCTGCTCTCGATGATGGGGAATACAACGTTGTTGTAACCGGCACCGATGTGGCGGGTAACGTAGGTGCCGATGGGTCCATCGATGAGTTGGTGATCGACAATACTCCGCCAGAGGTGGTTGTTAATATTGTTGCTGCGTCCCTGAGTGATTCGGATCAGGTTTCATTGGTGACGTTTGAGTTTACGGAAGCGGTGAATGGATTTGACGAAGCTGATATCTCGGTGACGGGTGGTGCTTTGAGTGGTTTTGCAGTGGTTGACGCCAACAGCTTCAAAGCCACCTTTACCGCCAATCAGGACCTGGAAGCAGTTGGCTCGGTCACGGTGTCGACGGACTACACCGACTTGGCCGGGAATGTCGGAGTTGGAGGAAGCGACACGGTATCAATCGATACCAAAAACCCGTCAGTGACTATCGAAATTGTTGATTTGACGTTGAATGATGCGGACCCTGAGTCTGTCGTGAACTTCACCTTCAGTGAGCCTCCGGTCGGTTTTGAAATTGGTGATATCACCGCAGTCAATGGCGTGATGAGTGATCTGGTCATGGATAACTCAACTACCTATTACGCCACGTTTAACGCTGATGATGATCAAGATGGGACTGGGACGGTCACTATCAATGCAGGGCAGTTTTCGGACGCGGCGGGCAATGCCAGTATCGGTGCGACGCCAGACAGCGTGCTGATCGACCGGTTGAATCCCACTGTTTTGAGTGTCGCAGCAAGCACGGTAACCGTCAGTGATACGGAAGTTGGTAGCAACGCTTTTACCCTGACGATTGATTACAGCGAACCAATGATCAGCGATGGAAGCGCTGATCCTGCGGTCAGTTTCCCAACGACAGGAGAGGACCCCTCAGGAACACTCGCCTTTGCTTCTGGTTCGTGGCTCGATGCTGATACCTATGTTGTGTCCTACGACGTGAGCGATGCAGATGAAACCATTACAGATGTCGATGTTTCCGTTTCTGGTGGGCAAGATCTTGTTGGTAATATGCAGGTAGCGACTGTTGATGATGATGTGTTCAGTGTCGATACGCAGAACCCGACTGTTACTGTCGATATTGTTGCGAGCTCTCTGAGCGATTCAGATCTGGGGTCCCTGGTTGTTTTTGAGTTCAGCGAAGCAGTGCTTGGTTTTGAAGAGGCAGACGTTTCGAGCTCTGGCGGTACCTTAAGCTCTTTCACGGCAATTGACGCTGATACGTTCACAGCGAGCTTCACCGCAGACCAGGATTTGGAAATCGTAGGTTCGGTGTCCGTGTCGACTGGATACAGTGACCTGCTTGGAAATGTTGGTGATTCAGGAACTGATTCGGTATCGATCGATACCAAAAATCCGACGGTTGTAATCGACATCGTCGATGCGTCCCTGAATGTCGCAGATCCAGTGTCGTTGGTGAATTTTACCTTCAGTGAGGTGCCGATCGGATTTGTGCTTGGTGATATCATGGCGACGCAAGGAGTCATGAGTGATTTGGTAATGGACACGGCGACGACCTATCACGCGACCTTCACTGCAGATGATGGTGTAGAGGGGGTAGGGTCTGTCGCGATCAATGAAGCAAAATTCACGGATGCGGTTGGGAATGAAAATGTTGCAGCCACTCCCGATACGGTCAGCATAGACACCGAGAATCCAACGGCATTGGTCGAATTTGCCGCGAGCAGTTTGTCCGACGGCAGCAACAGCACCGACCTGACGATCACCTTCAGCGAAGTGCCAATTGGTTTTGATGTGGTTGCCGATTTGACGGTGACCGGAGGCGTTCTTGGCGCCGGAACCTTTGACGGTGCAAATCTGGTTTGGACCGCGGTTTACACGGCCGATGACGAT
>PKCN01000132.1 GCA_002862205.1 Planctomycetaceae bacterium
TGCTCCGGCCCCGGTCTCGACCCTGCCGCTCAGTGTTCAGGTATTTATCGATGCTCATATCACCCCAATCATGGATGCGCTGCTGCTGAACAATGTGGGCAGTCTGGTCGGTACTGATCTCGATTTTTCGACCGCGACTGCGGTGATTGAGGCTGATAATCATGTTGCTGCTACCGTCCATGAACAAGCGAATGTGGGGTCGACACTGGATCTGAATGTTGAATCCAACATGACAGCCAAAGTACGTACCTTTGCTGAAAGTGTCGTTGTGCAGGATCCGGCAACCAAGCCCAGCGGCGATGTCGTGAGTGCAGCGGTCACGGTTGGTGTGTTTGATAATCAAACCGAGGCAAGGATTGCCGACAACGCAGTGGTAGATGCGTCACGCGATCTTAACGTACACGCCACCAGTGAGTATCCCTATAACCCACCCCTGGTGCTTGTCGAGGATGGGGGAACTCGGGTCATCGAAATCGAAGGTAATTCCTGGGCTCGCTCGCACAGCACTGACGGTCGTTCAGACTTCGCTGGCGCGTTGACGTATCAGGATTACACCAACGTCACAACGGCAACTATCGGCAATGGCGCCGAGGTGAATCAGTCGCCAGCCTTTGCAGCGCCTTCCCAAAGCGTCCATGTCACTGCGGACTCAGACCTGTACACATTGGATATCGCTGGACTGTTTGAGTTGGTGATTGATGTCACAGCAATTACCGATACGACTGCGTTCCAGAATGCTTTTCAAGTAGGAGGGTTGCCGGGTCTGTTAACGGCTGTGGGAAACGCCGCGGTGACGTCCTGGAAAGACAGTGATATTGATTATGGTGCCGGGTCACAGAAGACAGGGGTTGGCGGATCATCGGCCTATATCAACATTGACAACGAGACAACCGCCAGCATTGGTGATGAGGTAGTGCTGAAAACCGGAAGCGACGGCGACTTGCTGGTCGATGCCGATTCACGGGTGCGACAATACTCGTTTGCGATGTCGGGGATCGAGGCTGGCAACCTGGGAATCGCGGGAAGCTTCACGCACAATCAGCATGAAAATCAGACCACGGCAAGCATTGGCGTAGGAACGCAGATTGTTGCTGGCTCGATTTCCGTGACCAGCGACAGCGATCTGTGGGCCATGGGTTTCGCGGGTGGGGTGCTTCACGCAGGGAACTATGGATTTGGCGTTTCCGTCGCCACCAACAATGTCGATCGTCAGACGAACGCCTACATTGGTTCGCTCGCCGGTGCAGGGGGCGGGTCAATCACCGCGGCCGGCGATCTGTTGGTCGAAGCAAATAATCAGGGAGGAGTTTATGGTTTTGCACTTTCCGGCGCCTTTCAATCCAACCAACTTGCGACTTCGGGTGCTGCGCAGAATACCAACGCGCTCTCGGGGGCTGTGCCATCCTCGTTTTCGTCCGCCGGTAATATTGGTTATTACGGTATCGGGTTTTCAGGCGATGCAGCAGTCAACGATGTGATCAACGATGCCAACGCGTTCATGCATGAAAATGCGGTGATTGAGGCTCGTGGGGTGACAGTGCGAGCGACCGATCAGACGTCGGTCGTTGCTGCGGCCGGATCGGCGGCGCTGACCTCCAAGTATCGCTCGCTAGGGATCGCCGGATCGTTTGCTCACAACAAAGTTAACGGCTCCGCTTTGGCTTGGATACGCGACGCACAGGTGATCACAGGTACGGGCGGGTTGAACGTGGTGGCCGAACGGGCTGCCGCTTCGGGTGTCTGGGCGGGAACGGCTTCGGCAGCGGTAAGTAAGGGCGATTTCGCGGCGGCTAACAATGTGTCGTTGAACGACTCGACCTGGATGACGCAGGCCAATCTCTATGACGTCTCCGTTCTGGCCGGTAGCGACGCTTTGCTGAGAGCAGAAGATGATTCCAAAACCATCTCGATTGCGGCCGCAGCGGCTTTGCAGGGAAAAGTTGGATTCGGCGCTTCGTTCGCGTTGAATTCGATGGAGGGAACGACAGCCACTGGAATCAACAACTCGGCCATGGAACTTCAACAAAGACTCATTCTGGAGTCCAGTAATGATTCCCGGATTGTTTCGGCCGCAGGATCTCTGGGAAGTGCCGACCAGTTCGGTTTCGCCGGGACCGTCGCGATCAACGAATTGAATAGCGTGGTTGACTCGTCGATCACTGATTCGATTGTCGTTGCGGGTGCGCGGGTGTCGGTGCACGCGACCGACGATTCCAGCATACTTTCAATATCCGGCGCCGTGGTGGCCTACGACGGAAGTGGATTTGGTGGCGCCCTTGCGCTCAACCAGGTCAATCAGCAGGTTCATGCGGCGATTGCAGGATCGGAGGTCATGGCCGATCGACTGACCAGCGTGCGGGCGACCGCCAATGGTGAGATCAAGGCGTTTGCAGTCGGTGTGGCCGGACAGAAATCCTGGGGTCTCGCGGGATCGATGGCGATCAATCGGTTGGATTCGACCGTGGATGCGAACGTCAGCGAAAGTCTCGTGGAGTCGACGCGTGGATTTGTCGTCCAAGCCGACTCGAATGGGTTAGTTGAGTCTTATGCAGGTGGTTTTGCGGGGGCCGGCACAGGCGCTATCGGTGCGGCTGTCAGTTTGAATGAGATTGACGCTCAAATTGCATCCCAGATTGCCGACTCCATCATTGCCTCAACCGAGGGATTGGTTCGCGTCTCTGGAACAGCAAACTCAAAATTACAATCGCTCGCGGTCGGCGGCGCGGGTGCCCAGAGCTTTGCTCTGGGAGGTGGCGTCGCCACCAATGACATTCAAGCCAATTTGAGCGTGAATGTTATAGGATCAACGATCGAGTCAGCACAGAATTTTGAGCTCTCTGCAGAGAACCGAAACTTGATCAGGGCATTGTCCGGAGGTGTTGCTGGTGCAGGTGGGTTTGCGATTGGTGCGGGGGTGAGCCTGAATCAAATCGACTCGAACATGAGCGGCCATATGATGGACTCGCAGGTGACCAGCGGCAATGACTTTTCGGTAACCGCCAGAAATGATTCGAATATCAAATCCCTGGCTGTTGGTGGTGCGGGCGCCGCGAGCTTTGCTTTGGGCGGTGGCGTTGCAACCAACGATGTGCACGCAAACATGGACGCGAAGGTTACTGGTTCGACCATCGACGCCACAAAGAGCGTCCACGTGTCCACAGAGAATAGCAGCAAGATCGAGACCTTGTCCGGGGGCGGCGCAGGGGCGGGCGTGATCGCCGTGGGTGCGGGTGTGAGTCTCAATGAAATCGAGTCAAGCATCACTGCCAGCGTGGGGGATTCACTGATCACCAGTGGCAGGGACATTTCCGTGACTGCCGGTAATGAAGCAGAGATCAAAGGATTGGCCATTGGGGGTGCGGGTGCAGCAAGCTTTGCTGGGGGCGGTGGTGTCGCAACCAACGATATTCAAAACGACATGGACGCACATGTCACTTCTTCCACCATCGATGCCGTGGGTACTGTCGAGGTGGCTGCCGAGAATGTGAGCGAGATCAGAACATTGTCCGGTGGTGTTGCGGGCGCTGGTGGGGCCGCGGTCGGCGCTGGCGTGAGTCTCAATGAGATTGAGTCGAACATGCGAGCCTGCGTGATTGGATCGGAGGTCACCAGTGGCAGCGATGTTACGGTTTCGACCAACAATGCATCCAGCATCGAAGCCTTGGCAATTGGGGGCGCGGGTGCTGGAACGTTTGCTTTGGGAGGTTCGGTGTCAGTCAATCGGATTGGGGGAATGATTTGCAGTTGCATCATGGACGATTCCAACATCATCGCAGCAGGTAGTATCAGTGTTACGACGTTTGATTCTTCACAGATCCATGCACTGGCACCGGGAGTTGCGGTCGCGGGCATGGTTGCTCTGGGGATTTCTGTGGTTGACAACGATAACCACAGCATTCTCAAGGCAGTCATTGCAGACTCAAATGTAAATGCGGGTGAGGATGTCTTGGTGGATGTGTCCAGTCGAAGTGGTCATCGTGCGACAGCGGTGGGCGGCGCGCTGAGCGTTGCGGTTGCAGTCGCAGGTTCAAGCAGCAGTAACCGGATTATGCAGAAGACTGATGCTGCGGTGGCTGGAGATTCCTCGGTGGTAGCAGGACGAGATGTTGTCATTCGTTCCAACGTTAGCGAGAACATCGAAACGGATGTCGTTCAAGCTGCAGGAAGTGTTGGATTCTCTATCGCCGGTGCCATTGCATCGAATCAAGTCGATACCGTGACGACAGCTCGAGTTGGACAGGGTGTGAGTGTTGCTGCACAGGGGAACATTTCGATCGAGAGTGTTGACGATACGGTGGTAGATTCGACCGCGGGTGAGGTTGCCTTGGGGATTGCGATTGCCGGTGCGGGTGCCAGCATCAGTACGGTGCAAGTGCATAAAGATGTTCAGGCTTACATTGACCAGCACGCGGATGTCTATGCAGCGGCAGCCCACTTGGGCTCGATCCATGCTTATTCGGGCGAACACGATTCCAGCGGGAACTTCTTGCTCGAAGAGATTCGCGGTATTGAGGTCCAGGCAACCTCGAACGAAACCGTGAGCAATCTGGCGTTTGGGGTGAACGCTGGCTTGTATGCTGGCGTAGCGGCAGCCGTCACCGCGACCATGGTCCAACCGCACGTTGAGGCATGGATTGGCAAAGAGGCAACCGTCGACGCAGATTCTGGCGGGACGCCAGGCCCCAATGGCGAAAAAACACCCACCAACGTGAATGTCTCTGCTGTGAATCATTCAATGATCAACGATTCAGCAACGGGAGTGGGGATTGGTGCAGCAGGTATTTCCGGGGCGGTTGATGTTGGCAGAGTACATCATTTTGTGTGGGGTCACATCGATAACGATGCTGATGTCAAAGCGTTGTACGATATCGACGTACATGGGCTGTCTCAAAAGCTGATTGACACCGACACAATCGCGGCCGGTGTCGGAGCGGTAGGGCTTGCGGGTTCCGTGTCCGTCTGGAATATCGGTGCCCCCTTCAATTCCGAATACATGCTCAACGGAACAAAGATAAAGGCGTTGCAGGCCGGTGGAACCACCGTTGACCAATTCGCAAGTACGGCCGCAGATTTTGTCGATGAACGACTCGACAAACGCTTTGGTCAAGGCACGCCAAGCACAAAAGACCTCTACAGCGATCTGCATGCCAAGGATCGTCCCTCCGGCGTGATTGCGACGATCAAGCAGAACGCAATTCTCACCGCCGGTGATGATATCGATGTGCGAGCCCGGGAGTGGATGCTCGTCGATGCCTTGACAGGTTCGGCGGGTCTGGGGATTTATGCGGGTGTCGGTGCAGCGGTCGCGATCACGAATGTCCACAGTGATACCGATGCAGGCGTCTTCGGACACTTGAATGCTGGCGACGACACTCTGGTGCAGGCTACCCTGGAACAGGACACGGTTTCCAAGTCGTTGAGCGGTGAACTCGGAATGGGTGCCGCGGGTGCTGCTGTCGGTGTTGTCAATGAATTGAGCGAGCAATCCGCCAGAGTTGCCTATGGTGGTTGGATCGAGTCGACCGATCGTCTGTTGGTCGATGCGGATGAAAATCTTTCAGTTGACGTGACGACGGGGCAAGGAAGTCTTGGTTTTGTAGCGGTAGCCGCTTCGGTCAGTGAAATCCATGACACAGGTATAACGGAAGCCTATTTGAGCGATGCGATCATCGGCTACAAATTTGATGCGGGGGCCCATGATGTTGGTAACCCCGCATTGTCGCAGGTGCGTTTGGCGGTAGTTCGAACCGATGTGGATCACAATTTGTCAACCAACGTTGTTGGCATCGCGGCTGCGTTGGTGCCTATTGCAGTGGCCACTTCACGCGTTGATGACCAACATCAAATGAAGACCTGGGTGGGAGGAGAGTCCACCGTCGTCTTGCAGGAAACTCTGGCCGTCGGAGGTACGTCCATGTTGAGTGGCGACACAAACCTGACCGCCCTGACTACCGGTGTGGTCGGGGTGGCCGTTCCTCGATCCAGTGCTGAGCTGAAACCGTTGGTTTCCACCTACGTTGAGAATGCGACGGTATTTGCTGGTGACGATGTGATGGTCCGTGGGGACAATGTGTCCCAGACAAATGCGCAGGGCTTTGTGGCGGGAATTTCCGCGGTGGGCGTGGAAGTGGTCAACGTTGACTCGCTCGCTAAGCCGGATGTCCAGACCTGGATCGAAGGCAGGGAAACCGGCGTCCACGCCGGTCGCGATGTAGTGCTCGAGTCGTGGGTGATTCAGGATGCGGATGTTGACGCAACCAGAGCGGCGATTGCCGGGCTTGAACTGGGAGCGTTAGACGCTACCGCAGATAGTTCCGGAAGTGTTTCTACGAGGCTCGGTGAATCTGCAAAGATGCATGTTGGAAACGATTTCACGATTCGCTCAGATACCACGGGTGACTCCGCTGTTGAAGTGATTTCGCCAACCGTTGCGGGTGTTTCGATTCACGACAACAACGTCGCGGCAATCGCCTCATTTGAGTCAGAGGCACGGTTGGGTGCAGCGAGCACCGTATGGGTTGCTGGGGATACCCGGGTTGAGTCGGTGACCGATCGAAATGCTGAGACGGATGTAGTTTCGGGCGCCGTAGGCCTCGCGGTGGGCGCCACGTCCAATGCGCGGGCGATCGCAAATGGCAGCAACGCTGCCTTGGTTACAGGTCGCCTGAATTCCACGAACGATTTGACGGTGGTTGCGCATGAAAACAATCGGACCGTTTCGGATGCAGACTCTTTTTCTGCTTCGCTGGTCACACTTTCAGGTCTTGAGGCGCGCACGATTGCAAATCCACTGGTCACGGCTTCGGTCAGCGCACCCGTCGACGCATCAGGAAACGTCGAGGTCATGGCGGAAGCGGATTTGACGACGTTAGCGACAGGACGCACGATCGGTGTCCAATTTATGACTTTCGGAAATTCTACGATTGCTGCCGAGTCGGCTCCTACGGTTGTTGCTGAGTTAGGCGGTGGGGCAGAGTTGACCACAGATGGGGATATCTCCGTCACGGCGGTACACACGGTAGGACCTGTCGCAGCTGGGCAACCTGCCGTGACAGGGTTTGCAGCCGAAGCTGGGCTGCTGTTTGGAAATACGGGCATGACACTGCGGGCGGAATCTGATCCCGTGGTTGAAGCTCGAGTCATCGAGACGGCGGAGGTCATTGAGACAGATGATCTCAGTCTCAACTCGCGATCAGAAACTAAACTGGTTGTGGAGGATGGTGCGGTCTCCGTTGCTGGAGCATTCGGGATTGGCGGAACACACAGCACGGTGCACAGTGGTGGCAGCGTTGCATCTCAGCTGGGAGGAACGATTGGCAAGGTAGATGATGTCACGTTATCGTCTACCGGTGAAGCGTTTGTCGCCGCACGGTCACGCGCTACGAATCTCGCGATTGGGGTAACCGTGCCAAGTGCTGAAGTGGACGCAATCGTGGACCCCAAGGTTCAGACGTTGTTGACGACCGATCTTCACGCAACGGGCGATGTGGTCATGCAAAGTGTGTCGGTGTTGGATTCCACCGCGGACGTCGAGCTGAATGTGGGTGCATTGGTGGCTGCTGCCGGAAGCACAAATGCGGTTGCGGTGGTGTTGCCTGAAATCGAGACGGTGGTTGCTCCCGGGGTCGGTGTCTACGCTGATGGATCGATCGAGCTGGAATCAAGACACAATGTTGACAGTGCAGGAAATTTGTTGCCTTTTGGTGCCAGTTCCAGTGCTGAGTCTGCCGGGGTTGCTATTGGTGCTGCGGTTGCGAATTCTGCATCAAGAGCAGAATCGAATCCTGAGGTCAGTACCCGGGCCGATCAGGGGGCAGTCCTTTTCACGTTGACGGGGGACGTCAGCTTGCGAAGTCTGTCATTCAGTGATGCTGTTGCCGATTCAGATGCCACGCAGATTGCAACGGCTGGCATGGGAGCCGTGAATGCCACGGCTGAATCAGCCGGATCAGTGGAAAGTGTATTGAACGATGTCGAACTTGTTTTCACCCGAAGTGGTGATATCGAAGTTTTTTCATCGACCCGTAATGACGCGACGTCGTCAGCCGTCGGTACGCAGGGAGGCATTGTCGGACTCGGGAATGCGGTTGAAACAGATGCCCGCTCTGCTCCCGATGCCTCGGCCAGAGTCGGAGCAAGCAACGTGATTGAGGCAGCACGGGATGTTCGCGTGATTGCGTTGGGAGCTGGTGATGTGAACTCTGATGCGATGGAACAGAGTAAATCCATTGTCTTCAATAAGGGGGCAGTGGCATCAAGTGGGACTTATCAACCCACAGTGGAAAGTCTTGTTTTGCCAGATACCCAAGTGTTTGCGGGGCGTGATTTCAAACTTTTGTCCTATGGGAACACATTCGATGCGTCAGGAACCTACGACACTGGCCGTTCGGTCAGGGTCAATTCCCTGTCGGGGGGTGGTGCATTGTTCACGGGGCGTTCAGCTGTTTCAAACTCGACAGTGGTTTCACTTGTGACCGCGTTCCTGGCTGAAAACTCAAACGTGTATGCCGGAAATGATGTTGCTATCAACGCACGTTCCTACACCTTTGTTGATACGGATGCTTTCACCCGGTTGGTTGGATTGATTGGACAGGAATGCATCGCCAGGGCGGTTGCCACCATCGAGGTCTCAACCTTGTCCGGCTCGCCAGATCCAATGTCTGCGACAGGATTTACACTCGCAGCCTACAACGATATCGATGTCGTGAGTGATACTGACTTGGAATCCATTGTTAATTCCAAAGCGGTACAGATCGCTTTGGGCTGGGCAAACGCTGATTCAGATAATGAGATCGTGGCCGTCAACACGGTGGCTTTGCTGGGTAATGGTTCGTCGACCAACGCAGGTGATGAACTCTTTGTTCATGCCAATAAATTTTCGGATCAGACGACGAATGCAGATGTCGTCGGACTTGGCAGTTCGGATGCCACTGACGTTTCATGTACTGCAAGTACAGCGGCAACTGCAGACGGGGCATACACCTCAATTGGGGGAAGCACGATTACATTTCTTGGCATCGATCCTGTGATCTCAAAGGTGAGAAGCACCGTGACCGAGAGGAAGGTTTCTGATGCAGACTGGGATCAGGCAGTCAAGCAAGGTCGTATCGGTGCACAAGCAGCAGTGTCAGCCGACGTGTTCATTGTGTCGGCGATCGGTGACGGCGTGACGGTGAAAGCAGATAAGGTCAGAGTCATCAGTAAGCTGGCAAAACTTGACTTGTCAGCCGACGCAGAATTGAAGACTCGGCGTAAACACAGCATTGAACTGGTTGAGTCGGAGAAGTTGAAGCTCGAGATTCACACGCAGTTGGGAGATGCTGGGAAAATCAACCGCCAGTTAAACATCGATCCGGAGAACGCGATTGGCTATCGTGCGGAAATCAAGGAGAACAAGCGGGGGAAGATTTCCGAGAAAGAAAAATTACGCGAGTTCGGAGGGCGCCGCGGCAAAGGGAAAGTAACGGCCGCGAGTCTTGGATTTGAAGACAGGAAGGATAAACGTTCAAAGGACGACGAAAATGTTGATTTTTTCTTTGGATTGCTCGGCCGTGATGTGAATGGCTACGGTTCATGAGGTGCCGTTGCACGGACAAGCGTTTGGACGCAAAAGAACAATGAATCCAGTAGCTCGGTTACGATCCCAAGTGGTTTGGGAGCGAGGAGAACGAGTGGCTTGAGATGAGTGGTTCACGACTGGCGTTGAAGCGGTTTGCTGAACAGACCACTAATACCAATGCATCGATGCCTCGGTGGGAAGCACATGCTGTCGCCAACGAAAAGAATTGCCTTGGCGACGCAAAGGATGCCGAACACCTATCCAGCGGTTATTCATGTTTTCAACGCTGAGTCATGCTTTCAACCGTTATTCGTCATTCGGCAGAAGATCGATTCCCTTGGCAGGTGGTGGCAGTCCGGGAATGCCACCTGCACCGGGAGCATTGGGGCCGTTGCTCGGTTCAGGACGTGGTGGTGTACCGCCGGGTACCAAACCAGTACCCAGCCCTGGGATGTTACCCGGGGCAGGTGGGATGCCAATTCCAGGAACGTTATCGGGACCCGTTGATCCGATGTTGCGCCCCGGATCCGAGATGTTGACCTCAACGATACGTCCACCAAAGTAGAAAAGGCGATAACTGTTGCCGCGTTGTTCCACCGATTTCGGTTTGTCCAACCCTGCGGTCGAGGCACCGGAACGAATGGCAAGTCGACGATTCGCCAGGACCGGGGGAATCTGGTAGATCAGCGTCACGCCGTCTTGTACCTCGGATTGAAGCCAAAGTTTGCCTGGTTCGTGAAGGCTCAGGTTACCAGAGTAGGTGACGGCTAACCCTGTATCGTTGCCCGCATTGATGACGCGAATCGTAACGGCCGAGCGAACGGCGATCACTTCGTTGGAGGCAAAGCCCATGTTACCCACCGTCCAACCACCTGAAATGTCGTGCATGTGCCGGCGTGGTCTGGGAAGTCGTCGACCGATCGAGACCAGTAATGCGCGGCCACTTGAATACTTTAAAAGATAGGCGCCCCGTTCGGGTTCAACCGATACCGGCCGGTCGAAACCTTCCGGTTCAGCTCCGGATCGCAATGCCAACTGCCTGCCATTCAAACTTTGAGGGATCTGGTACCGGAGAGTCGTGCCGGCGAGCACCAGCGGCTTGGCCCACAATTGCCCCGGATTGGAGGCGAAAAGGTTGCCCGAATAGGTGACCGCGACGCCTCGGGCGTTACCCACCGTCAAGACTCGGATGTTGATCTGCTCTCCTGCTGCGATGGGTGAACGCGTTGCAAACCCTTTCTCGAACACCGCCCAGCCACCGGATTGGTCCGGGCCCGGTCGTCCAAATTCGGCCTCCTGTGCTGAGATGCTTGAATGGGCATCTTGGATCAACAAAACAGTCAAACAGAACATCAACGATCTGGAAAACGATGATGAATCGATGGCAAAGAACTTCATGAAGTTGTCTCCAAGGGGAAATGCCGAATCTGCAACAATTGCTTCATTCGCTGAGCCAACTGGCCATCGTGCAGAGCTTGGGTGGGTTGGATCATGGGATCGCCTACCGTTTGGGAGGCGGAATTGTACATCTGTCGGGCGGGTAGATGTGCTATGGGCAGCAAAAGGGGGGCTCCTGACACACGGGCAAGGCGGGGGTGGGGTGATGTCTGCTGGCACTTGCATCAAAACAAGATTAGTGGCGGAGCATCGAAAAGCGTCCAGCATGGGACCGGGAAACGCTCGCAACCGTGGAATCCCTCGCATAATGTGGAATCCCTCGCATAATGTGGAATCCCTCGCATGATGTGAAATCCCTCACATACCGGGAAATCATTACGCAAAGAAAAAGTGGTTGTGTGTGGGACGAATGCGTGTGTGGGGGC
>PKCN01000349.1 GCA_002862205.1 Planctomycetaceae bacterium
TCGTCTGTGGTTCCTGTTGGATCGCAGAGAATAATCCCCACAGGTTGGATGCCTCGTTGGGCCGCTGCTTCACAAGTGGAGAGGGTTTGGTGAATGGCCCCCAGACGATTGGCAGCCACCACGACGACGGATGCCTCCAGTTGTTGAATCAGGTCGATGTTTAAAGTTCCATCGGCCAGAGGGCTGAATAAACCTCCGGCTCCTTCCACGATCACGAGATCAAAATTTTCTTCCCAAACGGTCATGCCCTCAGCCAGTTGCGCCGCATTGACCTGCTTCTGTTCCGCCGCAGCGGCCTCGGGTGGCGCCAGGGGAGCGCTGAATCGCTGGGGGCAGACAAGTTCCAGAGTCAGCGGTTTGCCTGCTGCTTCCCAGAGCGCAACGGCATCTTCGGCAACCAGTTGGCCCTGTTTTGTGGGGCATCCGCTTGCTACCGGCTTGTAAACACCCACCTTGGATCCGAGCTTGTGAATGACGCGTGCAGCCAGAGAAGCGACATATGTCTTGCCAACATCGGTGTCGGTCCCTGCAAAGAACAGCTTCGGGGGCTTACGATGTATCACGGGGACTCGCTCGCAATGATTTGGTGGAGATGGATTCTGTGACACGCAATGTACGCTTAACACTTGTTCAAATGCGAGATGCCGGTTCGACAAATTCCTGTTGTGACGCCGCCGTGAAGTGGATCGAGCAGGCTGCACAACAGGGGGCGAATATCATCTGTTTGCAGGAACTGTTTACAGGCCCCTACCCTTGCCAGGCAGAGGATCACCGCATGTTCGATCTGGCTGAGTCAATCCCGGGGCCGACCATCGACAGATTGGCCGAGGTCGCTCGCGGCCACGAGGTGGTCATTGTTGCACCGATCTTTGAGCGACGTGCAGCAGGGCTCTACCATAACACAGCAGTCGTGCTTGACGCGGACGGGACAGTGGCAGGGATGTATCGAAAAATGCATGTCCCGGATGATCCGCTGTTTTACGAAAAATTCTATTTCACGCCAGGAGACCTCGGTTTCAAACCCATTGAAACACGGTATGCAAAATTGGGCGTTGGGATTTGTTGGGACCAGTGGTTTCCTGAGGCCGCCCGCTTATTTGCCCTCGCTGGTGCAGAAATTCTGTTGTACCCCACTGCGATCGGGTGGATTGACAATGAAAAAGAAGAGTTTGGTGCTGGGCAACATGATGCGTGGGTGACCGCCATGCGTGCACATGCTATCTCCAATGGAGTATTCCTTGGCGCACCAAATCGCGTCGGGGTTGAGGGGAGTCTTGAGTTCTGGGGCAGCTCATTCATCGCCTCGCCAAGAGGTGAAGTCATGGCAAGCGGTAACCACAGTGATGACTGTCTTGTGACTGCTGAGTGTGCATTGGATGAACTTGATCTTGTGCGGACGCACTGGCCTTTTCTGCGTGACCGACGAATCGATGCCTACGATGGCTTGCTCAAAAGATGGATCGACTAGGACGGCAGGGGGCACTGCCTTGCCGCACTGCTGAGGAACTTGTCAAGTGACTCACAAAGGCACTGATCACAAGACCGATGATCACAAGACCGATGATCACAAGACCGATGATCACAAGACCACTGATGCAATAGCATGTGCATTCACATCGGTTCAATAGCCCATGGAAGTACCGTCGGCATAAACGGCTTGTGCTTTGACTTCGACAAACCATGTCCTGCTGTACTTCTTTACTTTTACCGCAAGTTCATAGTCGGTTTCCGGTGCAACTCCAACAGCCCGTTCGTCTTTGGATTCGGCCGCTTGCCTCATCATGCTGATGATGGTGTCGTTGACTGCGGGGTACAGCGGGTTGGTGTTCGAGTCTGTCAGGGCGATCAGCATCGCTGCCTGCAGATCTTCGAGGTTCCAGTCAATGGGAGGCTTGATTTGAAGTTGAGCCGAGCGTTTCAGAGCATTCCCGATTTCCCATGCGGCTTCGAATTCATCGCCATCATGAACGTGCGTGACACGGTAGGAAGGGCCGCTGTCCGAGCGGACTTTGGACATGCGCTGTGCCGCCACATTGCCACTGATTGGCCCTTGGATGATTTTCGGGGCTGTCTCTGGCAAGCAGCCTTGAAGGACAAGAATGCATACAACCAGCATGATGCGATTGAGGAATTGCATGATGGCTCTGCCGACGTCTGGGAACGAGATAGCGAATGATGCGTGCAGTGTATCGGATTCCTCGTTTGCACGCTGCGAAGGTATGGTTTGCACGCTGCAATGGCATCGTTGCGTTGACGGCTTTGTCTGCCATCAGGCTGCCCGTGTCATTGCCCCCGAACAACATCGCAATCTGCCCCATCTTCAACCCTTGGGTGCCCCAGTTGCTTGAAATATTGGGGATGTTCTCCAGATAAAGTCGGGACACAGCTGGTGGTTTCAGGTACTCAAAAGAGCCAACAGCAGGCAGATGTGACAGATCTGGATTATCCGTTTGGAACTTCCAGCAAATGAACGCGGAAAAGCGATTGGCCTCATTTTGCAACTCGTGCAACCGCTCAAGATGCTTGATTCACTCAGCTAGCGTTTCAAGATGACCGCACATCATGGTTGCCGTGCTGATGCCGCCGAGTTGGCACCAGAGTCACGGCTTGCTTTCGGCACGCGCTCCCAAGCTCTCGCGATCGATCGGGTTTCCATAAGAAACAGCACCTATTCGCAATATGATCGACTACCGATGATTTCCGAAGCTTCCTGTTCAATCACGCTTTGGATGCAGAAGCCGCACAAAATACCAAAGGATCAAGTTGATCGCCGCCCGCTATCATCATCAAAATTTCAAGCCTATCGCGGGGGCTTCAGGCAAACGAACCCCGGGAAACAGGATTTCAGGTCGCATGCAGCCGAAGGCATACGCCACCACCACGTTACACGCTCTGAGACGGTTCACCGGAAGCGGTTACTGTTTTCCGAGTACCATTGAACGGGTCATGAAAGGTGATTTGCTGGGCTTGCAGCAGGATGCGATCAACTGCGGGGGATGGAGCGTCTGATTGTGCAGACGATGGGCTGGTGTGATCTGGCTTCTCACGGCTGACTTGCGACGACATTTTTGGCAAGTCAGCACCGAAATGATGGGTGCGGAAGCCGAGAGCCCCATCGCCGTCGCCAGCTTCGTCCACCAGTCGTGTGCCGCCGTATTGCCAGTCACCGATGATTGGAAATCCTCGATGCGAGGTCTGGAGTCGCAATTGATGCATGCGACCACTACGTGGTGCCAATTCCAAAAGACTGCGATTCAGGGTTGCGTCGTAGACCCGCAGGCTCGCTTGCGTTTCTGCGATTTGGGCTCCGCGGGCTGCTGGTGGGACGACTTCAGCATGCGACTTGTTGGGTATTTTTCTAACATGATCGATCCAGTTTCCCAGTTGCTCGGGTTGAATTTTTCCGTGTACCCAAGCGTGATAGATTTTGGTCACTTTTCGGCTGGCAAATTGGTCACCAAGTAGTCGGGCAGCGCGTTTCCGCGTAGCGACCAGAATCACGCCACTCACGGGGCGATCCAAGCGATGGGGAAAAGCCAGATAATCGGTTCGATCTGCCAGTTGTGCTCGCAGAAGGGTTTCCAGACTGCAGATCCCATCAGCAGCCTGCGTTGCGATGCCTGCCGGTTTATGGACGACCAGAGCAGCGTTGGCATCCCAAAGGATTTCGATCTCGCGATTGATAGCTCGGATTCCTGATGATCTGGCGGTTGTCTGGACAGACTTCGAATTGCCAATATGACTACAATTGGATCATGTGCGACCCCGAACCCAAAACCGAGTTGTCTTCAAAGGCCGGGGCTGATGTCGATGACACGTTGTCTACCGCAAATGATAAACGGTTGCAGGGCCAGGGTGATTCAAATTCAGCGTGGCTTCCCCAAGCCGCGGTCTCTGTCTCGGATCAGTCTTCTGCCCCCGTTTCGACTTCAGCGACGGCAGAGCAGTGGCGGGCTTCCAATAACGCACAACGGGCGGAATCTCGGGTACACCGCGCGTCACCGAGACGTTGGAGCATCAGTTTGCGGGAATATCTCGGATTGATGACCCTTCTGAGTTTGGCGATGGGGCTCGCTTTTTTGGTCCACCGTCTGCGAGGGTTGGAGGCTGAAGTCACCAAACTGCGTGCGGAAACAGGATATTTGCAGCAGACTGCTCCGGGGCAAATCGCCGCAGCCAGGGCGCCCGTTGATCAACCATTGACCTACCGCGTCCGTGTACGGGTGCCCACCGGGTCGGATAAGTTCAGGGTAGCTTACAGTTCGATATGGCCCAAGCAGGCAGCGGGGCCACAGTGGTTCGGTGCCGTTCCGCTGCCCGTTGGCGAGTCGGTCGTGACAATTCGGATTTTGGAAGACCCACGCGATAAGAAGTGGAAAATCGCATCTCTTGTCGCTAGCACGGAGGGAAATCAGAGAATGGCTACGGTTCTGCCGCCAGCTCATGTCGAGGTTTTCCGTGGTTCACACGATGTCTTGAGTACGGGGGTGGGGCGGGAGACCCAAAGTGTTGAGCGAACAGAGTCAATCCGTCTGCTGGACGAAAGATGGCTGGTCGGCGAAGGAGGTCTTCTACTGTACGGTGATAGGCCTCCTGAGAGTGACCAAATTGGGATTTATGCCGAATTGCAACCGGATGTGGGTCCATTGTGATAAGCGGTAAACTTGGCGGTCCTGTCGGAATCAAAAATGCTTGTTCTGAATTTCTCCTTTTCGTTGAAACCCCTGATTGCTCATGCCCCGTGATTTCTTAAAAGGTATTGAAGATCAATACGACGTTGTTGTGATTGGAAGTGGTTTGGGGGGGATGACGTCCGCCAACATTCTGGGGCGTGCTGGGCATCGTGTTCTGTTGCTCGAGCAGCACTACAAGTTGGGCGGGTTGGCGACCTGGTTTCTGCGTCCTGGGGGACATGTTTTCGATGTTTCGTTACATGGATTTCCTCATGGGATGATTAAATCCTGTCGCCGTTATTGGAGTCGCGACATCGCAGATCGGATTGTCCAACTCAAGAACATCCGCTTTGACAACCCACAGTTTTCGTTGACGACCACGTTTAACCGTGAAGATTTCACGAGGTTGTTGACGTCTGATTTTGGGATCGAGCCGGCAACCGTCAATGAGTTCTTTGACACGGCACGCGGCATGAATTTTTATGATGATCAAGCGACCACCACGCGGCAATTGTTCGATCGTTTCTTTCCCGGTCGCGATGATGTGGTTCGCTTGTTGATGGAGCCGATTACGTATGCCAATGGCTCAACTCTGGAAGATCCCGCAATTACCTATGGCATTGTGTTCAGCAACTTCATGAACAAAGGAGTGTTCATTTACGAAGGGGGAACGGATGATTTGGTGGCTCGGATGAAAAAAGAGCTGCAGGCCAACGGCGTGGATATTCGTATCAATTGTGGGGTCGATCGTATTCACGTGCAGGATGGTAAGGTTGCGGCCGTGGAAACGCATGGACGTCGGATTGGATGCCGAGCAGTTGTCAGCAATGCAAATTTGCGGACCACGGTCCTGAAAATGATCGGCAAGGAAAAATTGGATCGCGATTATGTCGATCAGGCTGAGGCAGTGCGATTGAACAACAGCAGCACGCAGGTCTACATGGCGCTGAAACCCGGTGAAGAAATTGATGAATCTTCAGGAGATTTGTTCTTCACAAGTACAGCAAACGAATTTCGGACGGACCTGCTGTTAAGCCGCGATATCACCAGTCGGACGTTCAGCTTCTATTACCCAAGAACTCGCCCGGAAAAGAAGGAACGCTTTGCAATCGTCAGCAGCACGAATGCGAACTGGTCCGATTGGGCTGATCTTGATGAACCTGATTATGAAGCCAGTAAACAAGACCTGGTCGAAACAACAATCGACGCTTTGGAAAAATATCTTCCGGGCATCCGTGGCAAAATCGACCATGCGGAAGCGGCCACGCCACGTACGTTCAATCACTACACGCAACACGAACTGGGAGCCAGTTTTGGCACCAAGTTCGAAGGTTTGGCGGTCAGCCGGGCATTGCCACAACAAGTGGGTGGTATGTATCACGCGGGTAGTGTTGGTATCATCATGAGCGGCTGGTTGGGCGCTATTAATTACGGCGTGATCGTCAGTAATGAAGTGGATCAACAACTCACCAGCGAAAGCCTACACATTTGAAGCAGGATCCGTCGTCATGAGTCTCTGTCGTTATCAGGATGAGCAAGGCAAACCCCAATACGCGCTTTATCGTCCAGGAGCCATCTGCCCTCTCAAGAATCTGCTTGATGAACCGCCCGCAGATGGTGAAGTTTTTTCTTGGGGTGCAGAGCGGTTGGAGAATCTGGGCCAGCCAGAAGAATCGCAGTGGGAGCCTGAACCGGCGACTCTGCTTCCCGTGGTCGGCCAGCCAGGCAAGGTGATCTGCATTGGCTTGAATTACCGTGACCACGCCATTGAGTCAGGAGCGGAAATCCCCACTGAACCTGTCGTGTTCAGCAAATTCAATACGACGTTGGTTGGGCATGGTGATGCGATCCGTCTGCCGTCGGTCTCAAATGAAGTCGATTACGAAGCTGAGTTGGTGGTTGTAATCGGGAAACAGGCCAAGCATGTCGACGCCCAGAACGCCATGGATTTTATCTTTGGCTACACCTGTGGCCATGATGTTTCTGCCCGCGACTGGCAGAAAGGACGACCAGGAGGGCAATGGTTGCTCGGGAAAACATTTGACACCTTCGCACCGACAGGACCCTGCCTTGTGACGACCAACGAGGTGCCTGACCCTTCGAATCTCTCTGTCCGCATGCACCTCAATGGTGAGGTGGTACAAGATAGCAGCACAGCTCAGCTGATCTTTGATATTCCAACGCTGATTGAACACCTCACAAAAATTGTGACTCTCTTGCCCGGTGATTTGATCTTTACCGGCACGCCACCTGGCGTCGGGGCTGCTCGCAAACCACCCGTCTTTTTGCAGCCGGGGGATGAGTGCAAGGTCGAAATTGAGGGGATCGGTACTCTGGCGAATCGCTGTATCGCTGACAATTGACCGTGCGTGCTAACGTTGGTTTAAGCGTGGTTCCAAGCGTGGGTCCAAGCGTTGGTCCAAGCGTGGGTCCAAGCGTGGGTCCAAGCGTGGGTCCAAGCGTGGGGGCCAGTCCTGTGGCTTGAATCCGTGGCAAAGAAGTTACCAGTGGGTAGCTGACTCGTAGGCGAATCCTGTTTCCGCGTCGTACCAGATTGAAAAACCAGCTCCATTCTCGGCAACAGGACCCTGGTAAAACACGACCTCGGTGGGGCGGGGCCACCCCAGACCTCCAAATGCCTCGTCGAATGCTTGCTGAGAAAGTGTGGTGAATTCCGGTGGTATCTTGGCATCAACCGAATACTCGCCAAATCCTTCCCAGACGGCATCGAACCAATCTTCCAATACGTCTGATTCAACAAGGTAGCGAGCCCGATAACCGCGCGCATATCGGTCAACCGTCAACTCACGCGCCTCGGGAGGCAGATAACGTTCCACTCGCAGGTCATTGATTGTCGGTGTCACGTCGTATTCAAAAACGCCAAAACGGGATTTGTCCAGAAAGTGCATCACAACACTACAGGATGGAATGAAGGTAACCAGCACCATGGGAAACCCCCAAAGGAAAACCCGGGAACGGCGCCTGCCCATCGAGGGTGCGACCAAAACCGTTATTCCCAGTACCACGCCCAGTGTCCAGAACGTGATCTTGAAAGGAAGAACAAGGTGCCAAAGCATGCGGCTTTCGATCCCAAGAGTATGCGGCCGGAACTGATATCAATCACGCCAGATCGCCAGCAGATCAGCAAAAGTCTGAACCATTCCGCAAGGATCGACAATGGTGTGACTTTTTTAGGGTCAGCAGTCCCACGCAGCGGGCCTGCTGACCAAACAAGCTGCTGACCAAACAAGCTGCTGACCAAACAAGCTGCTGACCAAACAAGCTGCTGACCAAACACGATGATGATCAGTGGGAATCGTCTGGTTGAAAATCCCAGTTTGCATTTCCACCAATGCCACGCGGTGCCTGACTTTCCAGCCAGCATCACGTGTCAGGATAATCTGCCACGTAGATCGCCTTGAGTTCGGTGTAGTCGGTGAATGTCTCTTCGCAGTTGACTCCGGCACCCGGACCACCCGAGATACCCTGTCCCGCATAGGGCAAGCCGTAGGCGATGGTATTGTGGCAATTGACTTGGCAAGTACCATCGCGGAACTGTTTTGCGAGCGCAACGCCACGGGAAATGTCTCGCGTCCAGACACTGGCCCCCAGTCCATACGGGGTGCTATTGGCAAGTTGCAGCGCCTGTTCCGTATCAGATACTGGACATATCGTCGCGAACGCATGGAAGACTTCGGCGGGATTGCAGTTCAGGTCGGGTGATGCACGGTAGATGGCGGGCTTGATGTAGTAGCCATCTCGGCCCTCGACTTGTGCCGTGCCACCCTCCAGAATCGGCTGCCCACCCCTTGTGACCGCCTCTTTTTGCGCTGCCAGAATTCGAGCGCGTTGAGTTGAGTTGATGACAGCACCAAGTTGAGTCCCCTCATCTGCCTGATAACCAATTTTCAGCTCGGCGAAGAATTCGCGCTGCGCGTCAATGAAGTCGTCGGCAATGTTCTCGGCTACAAAAACGCGGTGAATCGTACAGCATGTCTGTCCAAAGTGCTGATTGGTGTGCCTGCCAATCATCCGCGCGACCGTTTGGGGGTCAGCATCCTCAAGAACGATAGCAGCCCCATTTCCACCCATTTCGCGTTTCATACGCGTGCCATGTCGATCGCAGGTCCGCAAAATATGCTGACCCACCCCGGGTGAGCCAGTGAATGAAATGTAGCGAATACCAGAATGCTCAGCCATGAATTGACCGGTCAGTTCACCACGCCCAGGTAAAACGTTAATGACACCCGCTGGAAAACCCGCCTCTTCCGCGAGTTTACCGATGTACAACGCTGACAATGGTGTGTCCTCGGCCGGCTTGATCAGCACACAGTTACCCGATAGCAAGGCTGGAAAGATGAACCAAGAGGTTAGTACGATGGGATAATTCCAAGGGATGATCCCTGCCACAACTCCCCATGGTTCCCGATAGGTATACCCCTCGATGTCGTCCGCTACCTGCATCTTGGATCCGTCACCCAAAGAAATTCGTTTCGCAACTTCACAGAAGTATTCGGCAGTTGCTCGAATTTGTGCAAAGTCACCCTCGGCCAACTCGGAGACTTTACCCCCATCGCGAATTTCACATGCAAGCAGTGTGTCCCGGTCACGTTCACAAAGCTCGACCAGTTTCATGACCAGAGCACATTTCTCCTCGACTGGAAGGTCTCGCCATCCGTTGACTCCGTTGCCATGAAATGCTTGCTGTCCGGCTATCACCGCCGCGTCGACTTCGTCCTGTCCCATCTCGCAGATGGTTGCCAGTGTTTCCATTGACCCGGGATCAATCGTTTCGAAGGTTGCATTCATCGAGCCACGAGTGGATTGACCATTGATGATGCCACCGTGCGGCTTGCCATCATTTTGACAGAATTGCTTGAACTTCTCTGGCGTTGTGAATTGGGAGGCTGTTAATGCCTGGATCTCAGTGCTCGCAGTGGACATGAATTACCTGATGGTCTGAACGGAAAGGGACTGCCTTTCGCATAAGATAATCGATTCATTCAAGGAGGTGTGTCGCCTGAAAAGGGAGGACTTTGAAACCTTGCGGTTTTGTACTTGAAGCATCAGGGATGCACGAGCACTCAGGTCAGCACGATGTGGGGAACGCAAGCGGAGAGCGGCAAGTAGTTTGAAGATTTCTAGCAGCTGACCCTTTGCTGAGGGGCGTCACGCGGTGTTACTGATGAACCCACCGTCGTTGGGGTGCCGGGTGTGCTGGGATTTGACTTTGTGTGTTGGTAAACGCTGTTGTTTTTGTGTGCTGGGGCTGACGCAGGTGAGCCAGGGCATGCCCGTTTGCGGCAAACGAGGGTGCAAACCGACACAGGAATTTCTGACGTGTATCCATTAAAAAAGGCCTGCACACTGCTGTGTACAGGCCGTCAAAATTACGTTGAAGAAAATTCGAAGCGTGGGATGACCTATTGGTTAAACTGCTCTTCGATGGTTTCCTTGGCTGCTTTGCTTCCCATGGCGCCCCACAGCCCGTAAGGGCTTTCGGAGCCAGGGGCACGGGGTCCAGTCCGCGACCGTCTGACGGTACCGATGTTCTGATCCCCTGCTTCGATTGAGTCGGTGATGAAAATCACGGCACCATCGGCCATCAGGATGTGGCAGCCGCCCTGATGTCGACTGCTGGGCGGGAACATTCCAAGTCCGGTGGCACCGAACGCTGTACACACTTCTTTATTGGGTGGGCGAATCGTATTCATGCCCGAGAACAGAGCATTTCCATTCGCCCAGCGGTATCCTCGGCCCTGAGCACTCGAGACGACACGCGTGCCGTCGAGCCAATAGGAAGGGCGTTCCGGGTCCAAGTCTGCCTGGCAGGCCAGGGGATTGTCCTGCACAACGGTTGGGCTCATGCCAGTGCGAGCTTTGGTCCGTGCGTCCCGGTCCCCAAGGTCAGTGGTGATTTCACCACCCATGATCGTGTTGGACAAACCGTCAAGCACGTCGCGGAACTTGGTCTCCGTACGTGCGACGAATACACCGCGACCAGAAGCCCGAATCTCCTGCGCTCGGTAGCTGTTGGGCACAAGACGGGAATTGAAAGGACCAGCGTCAGAGTAGCGGTTCGCGTCACCCAGGCAAGCGGCGTAATTAGTACGGCCCATCGCAGGTGGTCCAACGCCCGGATCACTCGGGCAGCGAAGGGTCGGAATCTCAGTCATCCAAGGTTTGTAGGATGAGTTTCGTGTCGTTGTTCGTGGTGACGTATTCGTCTCGTCTGTCGCGGTGGGGCCCATCGCTGGCCATGGTGGGATGCGTAGAGTGCCCGGGTTGCTGAGGTCTTCGCTGTTGGGATTGCTGATCTTTTCCCACACTGCCTGTTGCTCGATGAATGGTGTCAGGCCAACCAGAAAACTGAGCGACATATTGTTGCTGCGATCAGAGGCACGGTAGTACCGGTCTCCACCCTGCAAGTTACCACCCGATCCGCCGAGTTGTTGTGGAAGCTGCTTGTACGCTGAGTGATAGTTGTGCAACCCTAAGCCAATCTGCTTGAAGTTGTTGCTGCAACTCATCCTCCTCGCCGCCTCACGGGCTGCTTGGACTGCTGGAAGCAAGAGGCCAACCAAAACACCAATGATCGCAATGACCACCAGTAATTCGACGAGCGTGAACCCG
>PKCN01000330.1 GCA_002862205.1 Planctomycetaceae bacterium
ATCCTTGAATCGCAGTATTTTTTCGCGTTACAGAGATGCGGGATCAAACAAGAGAAATTGGAATGAGTGACGCAAAAGTCAGTGGAATTGTCCACCTGATCGAAGATACCAAGACGTATGGCAACAAGGGTTTCCAAAAACGGCTGGTTGTACTGGAACAGGACAAGGGTAGTTTCACAAACTATGTCCCCATCGAGTTCACCCGCGACTCCTGCAACTCCGTGGACGAGCTGAGTCTTGGTGATGAGGTAGAAGTCAGCTATCGCTTGAACGGCCGCCGATGGCAGAAAGACGAGTCAAGCGAGGCGAAATACTTCTTGAACGCAGAAGCAATGTCGTTTCGCATCGTCTCGGGTGGTGGTGGTGACACCATGACCGAACGAGTGAGTGAGCCCAATGATGCATTTGCGGAAGCTGGTGACGACGAAGCTCCGTTTTAAACCACAATGTGTTCACTTTGGCGCCATTATCGTGTGACTCACGGAGCAATGAAGATCTGATTTCGATCGTGGCCCTCCAACTTTGGAGCAAGTCCGGTTTCGCTGAGTCAACCGCAAGCGAACCTCACAGTGCAGCAACCGAGGGATACGCTTGCCCCAGAGATATCATTGCAAGGGAATCTCGCCAGCGAGACTTACCTGCGGCTTGATATTCGCGAGCTTTGCATTTGGACATGACAGGACAAGGCTGAAATACAGACATTACTCTCTCATACTTTTCTTAGTGATGGCTGTTCCCGGTAGCTAGACGGCGTGAAGTCGCGTAGGCTTTCCCGCTCTTCCCACTTCACAGGAGGCCCTTGGTCACGATGAAAGTTGGCGTAACAAAGGAAATCTACCCGGGTGAATGTCGCGTCGCGGCAACTCCGGAAACGGCTCGGCGTCTTATCGAAAAACAGGGGTTTGAAGTCACCGTTGAATCCGGGGCAGGGGCGTTAGCCAGTTTTCCGGATGAAAGCTATGAGTCTGCGGGTTGCGAAATCGTGGATTCTGCGGAACGGATTTGGAACGAGTGCGATATCATTCTGAAGGTGCGCAGCCCCGAAGACAGCGAAGTTGAACAACTTCGGCCCCAGACGACACTCATCAGTTTTCTGGCACCGGGGCAAAGTCCCAAATTACTGGAAAAAATTGCTGAGCGAAAAGCTTCAGCAATCGCCATTGAGGCTGTTCCCCGCATCAGCCGCGCCCAAAAGCTGGATGCGCTCTCGTCGATGGCCAATATTGCCGGCTACCGAGCCGTCGTGGAAGCTGCGGGACTTTTCGGCCGTTTTTTCACCGGCCAAATCACCGCCGCTGGCAAGGTACCCCCGGCAAAGGTTTTGGTGATTGGTGCCGGAGTCGCAGGACTCTCTGCCATCGGAACCGCACGCGGTTTGGGAGCAATCGTCCGGGCTTTTGATGTTCGCCCCGAGGTGGCCGATCAGGTCAAGAGCATGGGGGCCGACTTTCTCATGCTTGAATTCGAGTCAGATGAGTCAGGGGGCACGAGTGGTGGCTACGCCAAGACGATGAGCAAAGAGTTCATCGATGCGGAGATGGCGTTATTCGCGGCACAAGCAAAAGAAGTCGACATCATCATCACGACCGCTTTGATCCCCGGCAAACCTGCCCCCAAGCTGATTACCCGTGAAATGGTGGAGTCCATGCGTCCGGGCAGCGTTGTGGTGGATTTGGCCGCTGAGCAAGGTGGGAACTGTGAGTGCACCGTTCCCAATGAGGTTGCAAATCATCATGGCGTCCACATCATCGGCTACAGCGATCTTGCCAGCCGATTAGCCAATACTTCCAGCCAGCTTTACGGCACCAACCTCGTTCATCTACTCGATGAGATGGGAGGCGCGGAAGGTTTCTGTTTTGACATGGATGATGTTGTCATCCGCAGCGCAACAGTGGTCAAGGATGGTGAGGTCACGTGGCCACCCCCACCTGTCTCGGTGTCCGCGGCGGCGCCCAAGCCCTCCACGCCGGCCGTCAAGACAGAGATCGAACCTGCAACGAAAATACCATGGCCTAAAATTACGATGCTTGTACTGGCGATCTTCTCACTGGTGGGAATTGCCATGACGCAAAACGCAGGGTTCATTACTGACTTTACTGTCTTCCTGTTGTCCTGCATTATCGGCTGGCAGGTCATCTGGAATGTTTCAGCCTCCCTGCACACACCGCTAATGAGTGTCACAAACGCGATCAGCGGAATCATCATCGTCGGTGGAATGGTGCAGGTGGGTGTCAGCAGCGGACTCGCAGCCTGGCTGGGCGGAATCGCGATTTTCGTGGCTTCCATCAACATTGCTGGTGGCTTCCTTGTCACACACCGAATGTTGAAGATGTTTCGTAAGTAGCGATCGAGATGAATGACTCTGCTGTGCTGCAAATAATGTTTTTAAAACGTGAATGGTTCCAAAGCGTGATTGATATGGACTTGATCTCAACTCAACTGCTTGCCAACGAACAATTAACCCTCGATAAGTCGGCAGCAACCGTAGCTTACCTGGCCGCTGCTGTGCTGTTCGTTCTGAGTTTGGCTGGTTTGTCCAAGCAAACCACAGCCCGTGGCGGAAACATCCTTGGCATCATTGGAATGCTGCTGGCAATCGGTGCCACCATCGGCGGCATGATGATCGGCGGATTCCCCATCATGATTGCGGCAATCGCTGCAGCCGTGATCGTAGGGGCGATCCTTGCTGTACGCGTTCCTATGACTGGGATGCCTGAATTGGTGGCCATGCTCCACAGCTTTGTGGGACTTGCTGCCGTTTTGGTGGGAATATCCAGTCACATTCAGCCGTTCCAATCAGTACCTGCCAATGAGATGCTGATTCATGACATTGAAGTCTTCATCGGTGTCTTCATTGGTGCCATCACCTTCACAGGCTCGATTGTTGCCTTTCTTAAGTTGCGGGGCACCATCGGTGGCAAGCCTTTGACGCTACCGGGCAGACACTTGATCAATCTGGTCATGGCTGCGGCGTGTATTGGTTTGGGCATTTGGTTCTGTCAGGAATCACATGACTCGGGTGGACAGGCCATGACCGCATTGCTTGCCATGACCGGTATCGCATCACTTATCGGAATCCACCTGGTGATGGCGATTGGCGGGGCAGACATGCCTGTGGTTGTTTCGATGCTGAACTCCTACTCTGGCTGGGCCGCGTCGGCAGCAGGTTTCATGCTCAAAAACCATCTGTTGATCGCCACTGGCGCTCTTGTAGGAAGTTCCGGCGCAATCCTCTCCTACATCATGTGTGCCGCCATGAACCGCAGTTTCGTCAGCGTGATTCTGGGTGGGTTCGGTGGCGGCGGCGGTGGTCCTGCGGCAGAAGTTGAAGGAACGGTGACCGAATTCAGCGTCGATGACACAGTAGACATGCTAGAAGAAGCCAACAGCATTGTGATTGTCCCCGGCTACGGTATGGCAGTCGCGCAAGCACAACACTCGCTGGCAGAAGTGGTCAAGATCCTGAAGGCAAAAGACAAACTGGTCCGATTTGCAATCCACCCGGTCGCTGGTCGACTGCCAGGCCACATGAATGTGCTTTTGGCCGAGGCAAACGTTCCTTACGACATTGTGCTTGAGATGGACGAAATCAACGATGACATGCCGCAGACTGATGCCGTCCTCGTCATCGGTGCCAATGACATCGTCAACCCTGCAGCCCTCGAAGATCCCAATAGTCCCATCGCTGGAATGCCAGTGCTTGAAGTCTGGTCAGCCGCCAACTGTGTCGTGATGAAACGTGGATTAGCCACTGGCTACGCAGGCGTCGACAATCCGCTGTTCTACAAAGACAACACGCAAATGCTCTTCGGCGATGCGAAACAGAATGTCGATGCAATTCTGCGTTCCCTGCAGGGGAACTGACGCGATGTTCCTTTGCGGGATCACCCTGCTTGCCAGCAGACACAGCAAAACACAGCATTACTTTCGGATCAACCAGCGTGTCGTTTGAATTCCTGAAACGCATTCCATGACAGCAGAAATCGCGATTCGATCGTGTCTCCGCCAGCTGGATCCGCTCCTTCATCACTGACAGCCAACGTGACAATGATCGATGAAATACATCAAAATCATACTGGCTTGCGCCGTACTTGCTGCCCTGCTGACAGGTGCCCTTCTTTACCGAGCGGCCACGAGAGTTCCATCTAGCGTCGTCATTGCTGCAGGACCCGCAGGTGGCAATTACTTTCAATTGAGCAAGGAAATTGCAACGCGATTGGAACAGAATCTTGGCACCAAAGTTGAGGTACTCGAATCACGCGGAGCGCTCGATAATCTACATCGCATCCAGGCTGGCCTGGTAGATTTCGCGTTGTACCAACCCGACACGGCCAGAGGCAGAAACGAGGATGAAAGTCCAAACGCTGCTGCCTTCGTAGCCAATCTGTATTCAGAAGTCCTCCATATCTTTGTTGCGCCCGACAGTGGGATTGAGAGTGCCGTCGATCTGCGTGGTAAGAAAGTCGCTATTGGCAGTCGGGATTCAGGTGATTTCTCCATCAACAAGACGCTACTGGAACACCTTGGCATTGGCCTGAATGAAATCGAGGTGGCCGACGTCGTGTACAGAGACATCCCCGAACTTCTCAAGTCGGGTCAACTCGACGCCGCCTGCATGGCGGGTGGGCTGCACTCACCAGCTTTCGTCGAAACGGCAAAAGTCCCCGGCGTTCGGTTGATTCCCGTTCCCTTTGCTGAGGCAATGGCTCTCCATCATGTCTCGACATTCCCGAGCTCCATTCCAGCCGGATTTTACAGCAGCGATGCGCCCGTGCTGCCAGACACCGAGATCAAAACCGTGTCAAGGCGCGCAAAGCTGTTGACCCGCCCCGATGCTCCCACCGTCCTGGTTGAAGCGGTGACCAATGTGGTGATGGACGAACATTTCCAACGTAGCAATGAACTTCATGAACTGTTCGACAAGGGCAAGAGCTTCGCCATGGCAAATCCGGAGTTTCCGATGCACCCCGGCGCCGAACACATTTATAACCCCGAACTCAAACCACTCTTGAATCCCGATTTTGTAGACGCCACCGAGGGATTACGTTCCTTCTTTTTTTCTTTACTCGTAGCTGGCTGGCTGCTGGCAAGATGGTTGCGCGATCGTCGGCTCAAACAGGATGAGCATGAATTGGACCAGTTTGTGCGGCGTGTACTGGACATCGAGCGACGACAACTGGGACTTGATGAAGACGAATCGGGAAATGACGTCGAGCAACTACAAAGGTTGCTCGACGAAGTCACGCAGTTGAGGCAGGAAGCATTGGGTGAATTCAACGCACATTCAATGAACGAAGATCCCTCTGTCGCCTGCTTCGTTCAAATGTGCCATGCACTGAGCAATAAAATCAATGCAAAGCTGACGCGTCAACGAACTGACCGGCAGATCCGCTTGCTGCTGGAAGTTGGCACATCGCCCAGCACTGCAAACGACAAGGACCATCCGAAAATACCCGACTGAGCACCAACTCCAGAAACCCGTCTGACTGCACCTAATGGAATAACGCAGCAAAACCTCTAGGCCAGACGCGATCCCTCGGGTGGGCTGTTTCCACGCAGAAATTCGATCCCTGTCATCTGGCGTTTACCAGCCGGTTGAATTTGCTCGATTTCAATCAAAGTGTCCCCCGTAGCAACAAGAAATCGCTCACCGGGAACAATGTCACCAGGCAGATAAGAGCCGACATTTTCTTCCAGTACCCGAATACTTTTTATCGCAAGGCGAATAGGCGGCTTGGATTCAACTGATTGGAAATGCGTGTAGGCAATGGGCCATGGCTGCATTCCGCGGACATGACAATGAACCAACCTTGCAGATCGCTTCCAGTTTATTTCTGCATCCGACTTCTTGAGTCGTGGGGCTTTCGTAATCGCCGCAGCATCCTGCATCATACCGATCTCAGAATCACCATCCCAGCCCGCAAGCATTTCCACAGCTTCAAGCGTTGCATCCACCCCGATCAGAGCGAGCCGCTCTTCCAATTCTCCTGCCGTCTCTTCATCCATGATCTCCGTTTCCCTGGAGTTCACAACAGGTCCACCGTCCAATCTGGGCGTCATATGGATGACCGAAACGCCGGTTACACGTTCACCATTCAACAGCGCGCATTGCACCGGAGCTGCCCCCCGGTACTTTGGCAATAGCGAGCCGTGCAAGTTGATGCCACCGAGACTCGTAGTCTCAAGTGCCGCCGGCTTCAAGATTTGCCCGTAATCGCAGACCATCAACAGATCCGCTTTTTTCTCTGCCACAACATCGACAGCTTCAGCATCGTTGATACTGTCCGGGGCGAACAACTCAAGTCCATGGGATTCTGCCCAATCGCGTACTGGCGCAGGAGGAGGCCCTTTGCGACTTTTGACGTTCCGAGGTGGCCTCGTGATGACAAGTGCGATGTCGTGTCCTGACTGTCGCAACGCATCAAAGGATGGTACCGCAAACGGTCCGGTTCCCATCAGAACCAGACGCAACACATTTTTACTTTTTTGATCAGCCAATCTACTCAACCTTCCATTTGATCAGCCTTGCACGCTGATGCACCAACCACCTGGAGCGACACCACAAGGTCAAAGCTTTTTTACGCAATCGCAGACTAAGCGTACTTTTCATACCACGGATCCAACGCTGCGATGAGTTCTTCGTCGCTGTCAATTCCCCCAACCTTCTGTTTTGATTCAAAAACAGTTTCCAACTCATGCAACTGGTCGTCTATTTCCCGCTTTGCCTCTTCTGTCATTCGATCATAAAACATCACGCCATCAAGGTGATCGTTTTCATGTTGAATCACTCTTGCAAGAAAGCCATCAACGACTCGATCGACTGAATTCCCTTTGAGGTCAAAAGCACTCAAACGAATTGATTTGGGTCGTTTGACTTGTCCAAAAACCCCGGGCAGACTCAAACATCCTTCCTGCCCGCTCACATTTCCTTTTGGCATTTGCAACTCCGGGTTCAACAATACCAACTCTTCGCCGTCTCCCCTCTCACCTGCCGGATTCGCTACAAAAATGCGGATCGGCAGATTGACCTGATTGGCAGCCAACCCAACGCCCTCAGCCTCATACATGAGGTCCAACATTTGGGCTGCCATGTTGCGAAGTTCTTTATTGACGCGTCGAATCGGCTTACTACGCACGCGAAGAGTGGGATGAGGATGAGGGATGATGCTGAGTTGCATGTTGCACCGTGTCGTAACAAAGAGGCTAACCGTGGGATTTAAGCCGACCAAAAGTGGATCGACGTTTTTTAATTCGGAAGTGTTCGATCCGTCTGTGTTTCTGCCGAAATGGTGAATTGAAACCGATGAGTCTGGACACCTGAGGCACCAAGGATGACGAATCTGTTCACTATTGTGCAGGGGATTGGCTGAAAAGCATGCTGAAAACCTCACTCGAAAGGCACTTTTGCTCCCGCTCCCGCTGGACAGAACGCGGCGTTTCCACCAACATCGTCTCATGGTCAATGAACTCGCTACCGAATTGTTTCTAAAATCGGCTGCGCACGCCAGTCAACTGGGCTGTCGCGTCGAATCTGTTGCAGATGCCCAGATTCTGGACGCCGGAGTCAATACGCGTGGCTCCCTGCAAGCGGGACGCCTGCTGGCGGAACTGTGCATGGGTGGGCTGGCAGAGATCTCCCTGCTCACCGCCAATCCAGATGTGCATGTTTCCAACCATCTGGTTCAGGTCCAAACCGATCATGCCGTGATGGCCTGCCTGGGATGCCAATACGCGGGGTGGCCTGTCTCGAGCGACGATTATTTTGCGATGGGCAGTGGCCCGATGCGCCTCTACCGGGGTCGTGAGGAAACTCTCATCCAACTGAATCTCAACGAATCGGGATCGGGAGCGGTAGTTGGCGTCCTGGAAAGCGAGAGTCTGCCAACAGCCTCGGCAATCGAATTGATTGCCAACCAATGCGGCGTCAGCCCAACCGACTTGCACATTGCGGTTGCTCCGAGCACCTGCATCGCGGGTAGCTACCAGGTTGTTGCACGCAGTATCGAAACCGCCATGCACAAGCTGCATGAACTGAAGTTTGACGTCACCAAGATCGTTTCCGCAACCGGGACTGCTCCCTTGCCTCCGCCGGCCAGAACCGGTGACACCGTGAACGGAATAGGCAGGACAAACGATGCCATGCTTTACGGAGCCAGTGTCACGTTCTGGATGGATGCAAGTGACGAAGAGATTACACGCGTGGCACCCGAAGTCCCAAGCTGCTCCTCCCGCGACTACGGGCGCCCGTTTGCAGAAATTTTCAAAGACTATGAATACGATTTTTACAAAGTGGACCCCCTGCTTTTCAGCCCAGCAGTAGTAACCATCCACAGTTTGCAAAGCGGACACACTTGGAAACACGGAAAAATAGCAACTGACACCCTGCGCCAATCATTTATTTCGCAATGAGTTTTCCACGCATACTCTGTTTGGGTGCCGGCGATGGATGGCACGCCCAACAACTTTCCAACGCTTCCAGAGAACTTGGTTGCCATCTGGAATTTGCTACCTACGAGTCGCTGCAAACCGTGATAACAAGCGGCACCCCCGCGTACCATTGTGAAGCAGGTGATTTAGGTGACTTTGATGTTCTGCTAACGCGAACCATGCCCGCCGGGTCTCTGGAACAGATCACCTTCCGCCTAGCGGTCCTGCACGCTGTGGTTCACGCAAGAATAATCCCTGTCATCAATTCACCATCAGCTCTTGAAATCGCGATTGACAAGTTTGCCACGCTACAGCGTGTCTCAGCACTTGGATTTCCGGTTCCTGATACTGCGGTGGTTCAATCACGTCGTGATGCATTGGACGCTTTCAAGATGCTGGGCGGTGACTGCGTGGTGAAGCCCATCTTTGGGGGTGAAGGACGCGGCGTGATGCGAATTCGTGATTCGGAACTTGCCTGGACTACTTTTTCAACCTTGGAAAACTTGGGGGCGGTGTGCTACGTGCAGAAATTTGTTCCGCCAGGAGGGTCCGACATCCGCCTACTGGTCGTTGGCGATACGGTTCACGCAATTCGACGAACCAACACCAAAGAGTTCCGGACCAACGTATCGAGTGGCGGACACTGCGAAGCCATTGAGGTGGATGAACAACAAACCGAGATGGCGCATCGCATCTGCCAAGACATTGGGCTCCGCTTTGCTTCTGTCGATCTGCTTCAGTTTGATCACGGTCCTCCCAAGGTGATTGAGGTCAACGGCATCCCCGGGTGGAAAGGAGCCCAAAGCGTCAACACGGATAAGATCGCGGTGGAGATCGTCCGGGAACTGCAAGTTCAAGCAGCAAAACCAAGCGAAAGCGTTTGCCGATGAGCGATACATTCCCTTCACCCGACAACAAGAATGGCGAGGCTGCCGAGGGGACACGGCGATTACCTCTCGATGGAAATGTCGCAGGTCGACTGACCATGGTTGCCTCGCTGGCTCCAGGAGCAATCGCAATTGCCGAACCCGATGGCCCCGCTCAAACCGATGGAATGCGGAGCTATTCACTGACGACTTTTGGGGCACTTGATCAACGAAGTGATGAAATCGCCAGAGGGTTGATTGCATGGGGTGTAAAACCGGGCATGCGAATTGTCATGTTGGTCCCTTTTGGTGCAGGGTTCATCGAACTCGTTTTCGCCCTGATGAAGGCGGGTGTTGTGACGGTTCTTGTTGATCCGGGGATGGGGCGAAAACATCTGGTTGGCTGCCTCAGTGATGCACGCCCGGACGGCTTCATTGGCATTCCCAAGGCGCAGGCGATAAGAACCTTGTTGCGCCGGCGCTTTCCGAAGGCAAAATGGAATGTGACCGTCGGTCGCCGTTTTTTCTGGGGAGGCAAAACTCTGCAGCAGGTGATCGAACTCGGCAAAGCCGAAAGCGTCAGACTGCCTCGTGTGGAACGCACTGACGATGCCGCTGTTATTTTTACCACAGGAAGCACTGGCCCTCCCAAAGGTGTTCTCTACACCCATGGGATCTTCCATGCCCAAATTGATCGCATCCGTGAGCGGTACGATATTCACCGCGGTGCTCGCGACCTGGCCTGCTTCCCACTGTTTGGATTGTTCGACGCCGTGATGGGCGTGACCACGATCATTCCTGACATGGACCCAACCAAGCCAGCCGAAGTCAATCCCGAACGCTTGATCGAGGCCGCCACACAATGGGAGATCGAACAGGCATTCGGCTCACCAGCACTCTGGAATACTGTCGTGCGTTGGGCTGAAGCCAATGAAGTAAAACGTCCCTTCCCAACGCTCAAACGCATTCTTTCTGCAGGAGCCCCCGTTCCCGCCGAAACCCTTGCCAAATTGCGAAATCTGGTCGACCCCGAAGCCAACATCATGACACCCTATGGCTCCACAGAAGCCCTGCCCCTGGCCTCAATCGAATCGCGAGAGGTGATCGCCGAAACGGGACCGGCGTCACTGAAAGGCAAGGGCACCTGCGTCGGAACCAGATTTGACGGAGTCAGCTGGCGAGTGATCGAGATTCAGGATGGCCCCATCACCGAGATCTCAGATACAAGAGAAGTTGAGCGCGGAAAAATCGGTGAATTGATGGTGACCGGCCCCATGGTCACCCAAAAATATGTGGTCCGATCCGATCAGAATGCATTTCATAAAGTCCGTGACGGCAAGCGGGTATGGCATCGGATGGGTGATGTTGGGTATCTCGATTCTCGTGACCGCTTTTGGTTTTGTGGGCGAAAAGCTCACCGTGTGACGGTTGGAAAGCGAACACTTTTCACCGTTCCCTGTGAAGCGATCTTCAATTGTCACCCCGCTATTTATCGTTCGGCCCTTGTTCCACGCGGGAAAACTCCAAATCAGCAGCCGGTGATGATCGTAGAGCCGCATCCACATCAGCGACCTGCCACCGATCAAGCACGTGCACAGTTGAAACAGGAATTGCTGGAACTAGCCGCCCGCAATCCACTGACCCGCAGAATCACCGAAGTCCTCATCCGGGACGAACCGCTTCCCGTGGATATCCGACACAACAGCAAAATTTTTCGGGAAAAGCTGTCTGAAGAAATCAATCGGACTACATGACTCGGAAATGCGACTCTGGTCTCCGTCAGTTGTCATCCTGTGTGCCCAACTCACGATCAACGATCGAACGGACGAGACTTCCCTGCGAATAAAAATGTTCGCAGATCGTTTCGAGATGAAACCGCAACCAGATCGGCGAGGTGTAGACACCGTGTCCGAACAACTTCTGGTGCTCGCGTCCCGGGGTCGCTGGGTAATCAATCAACAGCGTTTTGCCATCACATGAAACCCTTCGTCCCTGCTTCA
>PKCN01000329.1 GCA_002862205.1 Planctomycetaceae bacterium
CGGCAGTGTGGTGGCAGCCCCCGTTGTGAGCGTAAGACAACCAGAACCGACGATGGCGGAACGGCTGGGCGCTGCCAAACTGCCAGCTGAAATCAAATCTAGCACCGTCATCAAGGTTGATGATGCGGATGAACGCGTGCGGCAAAGCATCGATGGATTTGGCGGATCGATCGCCTTCTGGGGGATTCACGCAGATCAGCAGGCTTTGGAAGCCGCAGTCAATGGACTGGGTGTCAACATTATCCGTGTTCAGGGTGAGGTTTCAAAAACCGGTGATGCTGAACGCAATCGTGATGTTTTGCAGCGGGCCACCAGCATGAATCCTGATCTTCAGGTGTTATTGACGTTCTGGCAGCCGCGGTCAGCCGAGCATCCTGAGACCGATTATTGGTTGGATGTAGTCGAAGCCAATGGTGCCGAACAGTTTCGCCTGAAACCATCAAAAGAAGATGAGTGGGCCGACGAAATCATTGCTCGTGCACTGCAGCATCGCCGTTGGGGAGTCAATGTCGAAGTCGTTGCTGTGCAAAATGAGTCAAACTGGTCTCATCCGGGAACACAGACATGTGGATGGGAACCAATACGATTGGCTGATTTTATCGACCAGAAGGTGCGACCGCGTTTGGATGCTGCCGGGTTGTCGCAAATCCGGATCGCAGCACCAGACCTCGCCTATCTGGGTGATAATGCTTCGGAGGTGAAGCGGTTTCTACCCACATTGACGAGCCCAGGTGTTGAAGTCGCCGCTTATCACATGTACGACAGTTTTATCGACGGACAGGATGGTGGAATCGAAAATCTTATATCCAAGACGCAGTATCTTGGCCGGATGCGTCAGCAGAATTTTCCAACCAAACGACTTTGGATGACAGAGACGACTGGTGCTCAATGGAACGGTGCACAGTGGCACACCTATGGATGGACACCAGATCTGACTGAGCATGACAAAGCGATCATGGCGGCACGTTACATTCATATGAGTTTGAATGATGCCCAAGCCAACGCTTTCTTGTGGTGGGGACTTGTTTACAGCCTTGCACCTGAGCGAGTGACAGATCCCAACACAAGACAAAAGCATCGAGACGAAGGGCTGGTCCTGGTTCAGGAAGAAACCCAAAACGGATTTCAGCCGTTTCTGGAGCGAACCAAAAAGTATTACACCTTCCGGCAGTACTCGGCCTTTGTGCGACCCGGGTACCAACGACTTTCCGTCGATGCACCGTCACACCTGCAGGTGACAGCCTATCGTTCGCCCGATCAAACAAGATTGGTGGTGGTGGTGATCAACGACGCTGATGCGACGCATGGTGTTCGGTTTGAAGCTCCCGAGGGTTATCAACTTGGTACTGTTCGCCAGACGGATCAACAACGCGACTGCGAACCGATTGATGCCAATGAGCCGATGATCGGAAAGTCGGTGCGTACTCTTGTCTTTGAAAGGTGAGCACTTTGCTTAACACTGATATTGTGATGTTCGATGAAAGCAGCAAGCATGCCTCGCTTTCACGACACTGGTTTTCGATTGTTGTCTTTCTGGTCGGACCTTGGTGTGCGTTGATCGTCGACCATGCCAAGGCCTTCGCCGAGCCTCCGAATTTTGTTTTTATCCTTGCTGATGATTGCAGCTATCGCGATCTGCAGTTGTATGGTGGTCCGGCAGAAACCCCCAATATCAATCGCCTGGCAGAACAGGGTTTGACATTTCAACGGTGCTATCAGGCTGCATCGATGTGCTCACCCACTCGGCACGCACTCTACACGGGACTTTATCCAGTCCGTAGCGGCGCGTATCCGAATCATGCCAAGGCTTATGAGAATGTAAAAAGCATTCCCCATTATCTCGCCAAGGCTGGTTATCGCGTCGGATTGGCCGGCAAAACGCATATTGCGCCGCAATCAGTCTTTCCGTTTGAGTATCTGAAGGAATTTGCTGATCCGCCTGATCAGGATGTCCCGGTGGTTGATGGTTGGCGTTATCACGATGTGCTTGATTTCATGCAGGAGTCGGCTGAAAAGAAGCAGCCGTTTTGTCTTTTTCTCTGTTCCAACGAGCCTCATTCACCCTACAGCAAAGGTGATCCCAAGCCTTATCGCGATGCCGAATTGAGCCCTCAGCAGTTCAGTTTTCAACGAGGGGAATATGCCAGGTATCTTGCTGAAATCACGTACTTTGATGGCCAAGTGGGCGAAATTGCTTCAATGGTTCAAAAGCTGGGCCTGGAAGGGGATACGTGTTTCGTTGTTGCAACGGAACAAGGTAGTGGGTTCCCGTTCGGGAAATGGACGTGTTACGAAATTGGTGTTGCCAGCGGGATGGTGGTTCGCTGGCCGGGGGTTGTGAAGCCGGGCAGTCAGACCGACGCCATTGTCGAATACACCGATGTTTTGCCGACGTTTCTCGATGCTGCAGGTCTCGAAATTCCAACGACTCTGGATGGCAGATCCTTCCTTGGGCTGCTGCAGGGCAAAACCGACTCGCACAGCCAGTACGCCTTCAGCATCCAGACAACCCGGGGTGTGAATGGCTACCGTGATCCATACGGCATACGAACTGTGGTGGGAAAACGCTATCGTTACATTCGCAACCTTTTTCCTGAGAATGAGTTCAGTATTCCCGTGTCGCGAACCGTGTTTGAAATCACACGTGACATGGATCAGCAGACGCGCACGAGGGCGCAGCGATATCTCAAACGACCTGCGGAAGAGTTATATGACGTTATCGCAGACCCCTATTGCCAGACGAACCTCGCTGATCAGAGAGATTTGGCTGATCGAAAACAGGAGCTTTCTGACACGCTTGGGCGTTGGATGCGCGGACAGGGTGATACTGGCAGACAGGTTGAAATCGATGCCCATGGCAGGCAGGCAGATTGGTACAAACCGAACCGCGCGAAGAAGAATTGAATAACTGGATCGCATGTTTGGCTATTGTCATAGGTAGCCGGGTGGAAAATCATGGACGATTGCTGGATTTTGAGCCTTGTTGACGTGCGAGTCGTCGGGAGGAGATCAGTTGGTGATGAAGCCCGAGGTTGATCATTGCAATGTTGCTGGAAGGGGAATTTGAAATGAACGGGGAAATAAAGCATGTCGTCACAATGCTGCTGTTTTGTGGGGTGATCTGTTGCGCTGGCTGCCAACCCAAGGAAAGTCACTTGGTGGTTGAAGCCGACAAGCCCGACGCCATGATTCCCGAACGCAAGTTTGTCATTCCAACCCAGCTAGACGCATCCTGCGGGCAGTGCCAGTTCGGGATGCCTGGCGAAGGTTGTGATTTGGCGGTCAGGATTCAGGATGACGTCTATTATGTCGACGGCACTTCCATTGATGACCACGGTGACGCTCACGCGGATGATGGTCTTTGTAATTGTGTACGCAAAGCGATGGTGACAGGTGAAGTCGTTGCCGGGCGTTTCGTGGTGTCAGAAATGACCTTGATTGGTTCGGTTTCCGCGTCTTCGAACGTCGATCAGCGTTGACTGTGTTGAAATGCCCGAAGCTCTTCTTTGAGACGATTCAAGGCGACGAAGAAAGACGCCCAAGCACACTGGAAGCAATCGAGTATGTCTGATTCCAATCCTTATCAGGTACCTCCAGATTCAAACTTGGCATCGAATCTGGGAGGGAATCCGGTTGCCAGCGAGGACGCCCGTATTTGGCTTGGCTTTTTGGTCGCACCGTTGATTGTGCCCATCCTGCTGTCTGTCGGCATCGTGTTGGGAGCACCCTTCTATTTGGAGACAGGGGATTCAGGAATGCCCATCGGCGTTATTGTGTTGCCCTTGGTGATCATGTCGGTGGGGGTCGTCTTTGCTTATGTCATGATGCTGCTGGTAGGTATGCCGTTTGTGATATTACTGCGAAGTCTGGGGTTGTTGAACTTGGGTTGGCTCAATCTGGTTGCTGTTGGTTTGTCGGTTTTTTTCGTGTTGGTCGCCTGTGTGATCAGTTTTTTGATTCAACCTGTGGAAGTATCTGACGTCATTGGCGACATCTGCTATTCGATTTGCATCATGGCTTTGCCACTCACCGTGACGGCGACAGGATTTTGGTTCGTGGCATGCAGGGGACGCCAAGTTCAAGGTGCGATTGACACCGAGTCGTCATGAGGCCTCATTTGGAGCCCCTGAATGCACTTGCTTGATGGTTCAGCGGCATCAAAATTTACGCTGTGAGTGAAAATCCGGGCCTGCCGGTATGACAACTGGTTTCGACAAGTCCCGGTTCCCAAATCCGATCTCTACTTCTGAATCGAAAAACCTTGCTCTGGAATCGCGATCGCTGAGCGTAGTTGGCCCGTACAACCAAGTTCTGCCTTGCAGGCACCGCTGGCAACCAGCAATCGCCCATCGGTGTTTTGTGCGACGCCCAAAGAACAGTCTTGTTGGTAACGCCCGATCATTTTGAATTCCGTATCCGTCACCAGAGTGATTTTGGGGGTCCCATAGCAACCAAACCACCAATGGCCATTTACAAGTGCCGCTGTCTGGATACCAAGATGTGTATGTCCGCTCGCGATCACATGTCGCTTGACCGGTTTGAAATCGGCATCGTATTCATAGACGTAATTCTCGGTGACATCATTGGGCAAACCGCCAACAACAAAAAAGCGACCCTGGTGAAATTCAATTCCACCTGCACCATGGAACACTTCGGGCACTGCGTGACGTGCAATTTCCTTCAGGGTTTCAGATTCATAAACGTAAATCCATGATTTGGCATTACCTTTCGGATCATTGAATTTTCCCAAGTTCACCGCAACGTAGATTTTCCCGTCGTGATGGCACAGGTCGCCGTGGTGGTTGGCAACTGGCACCTTGTGCAACTGGCTTCCTTTTCGATCTGTTTTTACAAGCGTTGTTGTGAATGACCAGAAAATCGAGTCGCGATCTGTACAGATGCCTTGTAAGTGATGCTTGTATCTTCCGGGGCATGCCAATTCGATTGCTGGCAAGGTTGTGCCGTCTTGAATCCTGCTGACAGGAGGTTCATCAGCATTGCCCTGTGCTGGTATCGAAAGCACGATCCAACCAAGGAGGAGTAGCGGGGTAACTGTGTTCATTGTTTTGCTCATAGCATTTCATCCGGAGGGGGATCAAGGAAAGGGTGGGCGGATCAGTGGCTTTGGGAATTCTGCCCGCACGGTCCCTTGGGAACTGCGGCGATTGGATCCGTGATTGCGTTTGCTTCCCGTGTTATCTGGCTCCCCATGGTATCTGTAGTGGACAGCCCGATGTAGCCTATCGGATTGATGGAATTTGTTGCTGCCTGTTTCCGGCAGCGGGATTTTCGGTGATTGATGTTGGTCAACGGGCCATCAACAGCACCACGACGTCTGCTGACTAATTTCGTACAGTGGACCGCGATCTACGGAATGAATATCTCGGAGTGAATGCATGCCCCCACCAAATTTGAAAATTCTTGCTTACGAAGATACCGATCTGGGGCCACTGTGCCTGCGTCGTCGGGAGTTGTTGTCCGAGCCGGGAACCGTGGTGACTGAGGTCACGTTGAATCACGAGTTTTTGATGAGTAGCTACAACACGGATTCTGAACGTGCTATTTCCAAGCGATCTGCTGACATCCATGGTGGATCTGGTCTCAAAGCTCTGGTGGGTGGTTTTGGTCTCGGTTACACCGCCAGAGAATTGTTGACAGATCAGCGGATCGCGTCTGTCGAAGTGATTGAGTATTTGCCGCAGGTGCTTCAATGGTTGCAGGATGGTTTGATCCCGCTTTCGTCTGAATTGAATCAAGCCGCAGGACTGCAGCTCACCTCAGGGGATGTCTACCAACGCCTGCTAGGTGAGCCTGAGCAAAAGTACGACCTGATTGTGATCGATGTTGATCACTCGCCTGCCGATCAATTGGGCAGCGAGGAACACGTTTTTTATACGGCAAGCGGACTTGAGTCGGCCAGGAAACATCTCACTGCGGGCGGCGTTCTGGCGGTTTGGTCTTATGCTGAAAGTAGCAGCTTTTCAGAAGCGCTCGAATCGATCTTCGACATCGTGCACGTGGAGCCCGTGCGAACGTTCAACCCGATGGTGCAGGAAGAACAGACTGATTGGCTTTTCTTTGGCGTGAAGTGAACACTGAAGTTGTGCAGAGTGACGGTAAGCTTGGGGGGAATCAGATGCCCAGTTCCTGCTTCGCTTCGATGAATTTTTCGATCGCGAAATCAATGTCAGCCTCCGTGTGTGCTGCCGAGATCTGTGTTCGGATACGGGCTTTGCCTTTGGGGACGACCGGGAATGAGAATCCGATCACATAAACTCCTTTTTGGAGCATCAAATCTGCCATTCGTGTCGCTAAGACTGCATCACCCAGCATGATTGGAACGATGGGGTGTTCCCCCGGAAGCAGATTGAACCCCGCAGCTTCCATGCCCGCTCGGAACCGTCGAGTGTTGGACTCCAGGCGATCCCGCAGTTCAGTCGTCTGGGTAAGCAATTCAATGGCTCGTACGGAGGCCGCCACGATTGGGGGAGCAACCGAGTTGGAGAACAGATAGGGTCGGGATTTTTGTCGTAGCAGATCAATGACTGGTTTGCGCCCACTGGTGTATCCACCGCTCGCTCCACCAAGTGCTTTACCAAGCGTGCCTGTGATGATATCAACCCGATTCATGCAATCGTGGTGTTCATGGGTACCACGTCCTGTCTTCCCCATGAAGCCTACAGAGTGTGAGTCATCCACCATGACAATCGCATCATATTTCTCTGCAAGATCACAGATGCCCGGCAGGTTTGCGATGTGACCATCCATTGAAAATACACCGTCCGTGGCGATCAAACGATGTCGTGCAGATTGTGCTTCTTTGAGTTTGGACTCGAGGTCTTCAAGATTGTTATTTCGGTAGCGATGTCGTTGTGCTTTGCAAAGTCGAATTCCGTCAATGATGGAAGCATGATTCAGTTCGTCAGAAATGACAGCATCTTCTGCGGTCAGTATTGTCTCAAACAATCCCCCATTGGCATCAAAACAGGAGGTGTACAGGATCGTGTCCTCGGTGCCGAGGAACTCGCTCAGTTTGCGTTCCAAATTCTGGTGAACGGCCTGAGTGCCACAGATAAAACGCACCGAAGATAAACCGTACCCCCACTCGTCGAGACCTTGGTGAGCCGCTTTGGCGACTTCGGGATGCTCAGACAGTCCAAGGTAATTATTCGCGCACATGTTCAGAACACTTTCGCCGTGGTTGACCTGAATGTGCACATCCTGCGGAGTTGTGATGGTTCGTTCTGCTTTGAACAACCCCTGCACGCGAATGTCGTTGAGCTGGTTTTCGATGTTGGTCAGGAAAGCTTCAGACATGGGTTTCCAATTTTCGGATGCGGGCGTTTGGGTGTGCAGGAGGGCAGTGTTATTGCCAATTGAGGATCACTTTTCCAGATTTACCGGACAACATGACATCGAATCCTTTCTCGAATTCTGTGTAATGAAATCGGTGAGTGATGGCGGGGGTCAGATCAAGTCCGCCCTGAATCAGTACTGTCATCTTGTACCAGGTTTCGTACATTTCACGTCCGTAAATTCCTTTGATGGTAAGCATGTTGAATACGACTTCGTTCCAATCAATCGCCATTTCTTCAGATGGAATACCGAGCATCGCTATTTTTCCGCCATGACACATTTCGCGAACCATTTGTCGGAAAGCATCGGGACTGCCTGACATCTCCAGACCCACGTCGAATCCCTCGGTCATTCCAAGTGATGTCTGCACATCGCTGATCGACTCATTTCGTACGTCAACCACTCGTGTGGCTCCCATCTTCTTGGCCAATTCCAGACGCCATGGATTCACATCCGTAACCACCACATAGCGTGCGCCGGCGTGTTTGGCGACAGTAGCTGCCATGCAACCAATCGGGCCTGCTCCGGTAATCAGAACGTCTTCACCCAGGACGGGGAACGAAAGAGCGGTATGGACCGCGTTGCCGAAGGGATCAAAAATCGAAGCTACATCGCGATCAATCGAGGCATCGTGAGGCCAGACATTCGTCATTGGCAGGGAAAGATATTCTGCGAAGGCACCCGGGCGGTTGACGCCGATCCCCTTGGTGTCTGCACACAGATGCCGGCGTCCAGCCAGACAGTTTCGACAGCGGCCACAAACCACATGGCCTTCACCACTGACAATCTCTCCGGTCTTGAAGTCCGAAACATTGGATCCAGCTTCAACAATCTCTCCAACGAATTCATGACCTACCACCATGGGGACGGGAATGGTGGACTGCGCCCATGCGTCCCACTTGTAAATGTGGACATCCGTACCACAGATTCCGGTCCGGTCGACCTTGATCAGCACATCGTTAATGCCGATCTGCGGTTCTGGGACATCGGTCAGAGTAAGACCGGGACCCTGATTCTGTTTGACAAGTGCTTTCATCAATCTGCTGTTGGGCGAATGTGGCGAGAAGGATCGTTTGGGTGTTGGTTTTCAGGTTGGCGTTGTCTGCGATCGTCGCTGCTGGTCTGACCGTGATATTCGAAATGTCGACGACTTTTCCAGCGGGTTGGTGCGGTTTCTCGAATGGCGAGTTTCAGATGATCTTGTCAACGGTGATCACGTGCACCTTTGCTGGGAAAGCGGGAAATACTCCGGGCTGGGAAACACACATCGGCTCAGAACGCAACTTAACGCTACGAGAAGCGATGCAGAAGGGCTGCTTTGGTCGCATCTGTCAATTTCGTCGTCGGATCTGCGAACTCGTGCGGTTCGTGATGCATTTGCCGAGTCGACAGGTACAGAAACAGATGGGAACGTGTCCGCCGTCTCACCCGGTACGGACTGATCTTGCAGCGTTTGAGCCTGAGGTGCGGCCCTTGTGGGAGTGGACGCAGGCGGCCGATCAATCGCAGGAGATAATCCGCGGGGGACTTGTTTTTGGGAGTCAGGATTCAGGTGAACTGCTTGATGATTGTTTGCAGCCTGGTTTGTGAAATGGGTTTACTGACGTAAGCATCCATCCCCGCATCCAGGCAGGCGTCACGATCGCATTCCAGAGCCTGAGCCGTCAAGGCAATGATGGGAATACGTTCGCTGCCTTCGGTTTCCAATGTGCGGATTTGCCTTGCAGCCTCCAAGCCATCACAAGCGGGCATGAGCACATCCATCAAAATCAGGTCAAAACGCTTGTGGCTGGCTTGCCAGAGTTCTATCGCTTCCAAGCCTGTGCGTGCAACGATCACGTTGTGTCCCCACTTCTCCAGCACAGCTATCATCAGCGTCTGATTGACCGGCGAATCTTCCGCCAGTAGTACGTTCAATTGGGGGCTGCGGGAGTCCACAGTTTTACTGCCATCGGCTTCTCGTGCAGGATCGGTTGCGGAACCGGGCGACACATGATTAAGAGTATCTTTGGCAAGTTTGATCGTAAAGAAGAATGAACATCCATTGGGCTGGTTGTTTTTGCACCAGATACGGCCATTCATGAGTTTCACCAACTCCTGGGAAATGGCGAGTCCCAGTCCGGTGCCACCGTAACGTCGTGTCGATGACATGTCGGCCTGAGTGAATGCGGCGAATAATTTCTCTGTGTTGCCTTCCGGCAGGCCGATTCCTGTATCCCGTACTTCAACATGTAGCTGGAAGTCACCGTTCTGTTCAATATGATCGCCTTGCACGAGCAAATCAATTTTTCCTTTGCTCGTGAACTTGAGTGAATTGCCAAGCAGGTTAATGAGGATTTGTCGCAGCTTGTCGGCATCACCAACCAGGTTTTGCGGAACATGCGCAGCAATGCTTGATCCGATCACCACGCCCGTCATTCGTCCCTGGATCTGAAAAATGGACATCGTTTCATTGATCAGATCATCCAACTGGAAAGAGTTTGAATCGAGTACGATGGCGTTTGCTTCAATTCTTGAAAAATCGAGTACCTGATTGATGATGTTCAGCAATGAGCCTCCCGATGCTTTGACCGCCTGCGTGTACTCGAACTGATCTGCATCAAGTTCTGTTTCCAGAAGTAAATCAGTCATGCCCAGCACACCGTTCATGGGCGTGCGGAGTTCATGGCTGATGGTGGCAAGGAATTCTCCTTTTACCTGGTTGGCCAGCTCTGCATTTTTTGTGGCAAGCTTCAGCTGTTCTGCCTGTTTGTCAAGTTTTTCGCGAGTTGATTCCAGTTGCTTGATGGTTTCACTCAACTCCTCGGCACGATTCGCGTCCGATATTTTTGTCGCGGCGATTGAGGCGATTGTCGTCAGCCACTCTTCATGACGCTCGGTATAAAAATCCACATCGCTGTGTTCGGTATCGATCACGCCGATGCAACGTCCATTGAGCATGATGGGCACCGCGAGTTCTGACAGACGAAAATCATCATCAATGATGTATCGGGGGTCGAGTCGGGTGTCGGCGATCCTTTCGGGCATTGCATATTGGGCTACGCTGCCAACAATCCCATCACCCACGGGAATGGTGATGGCATTCTTGATGGTGCGACCCTCGGGATTCTTGGGACCAAAGGCTGCTTTCTGGATCAAAATATTCTTCTCCGCGTCCAGAAGGTAAATGACGCAGTCTTCAAAACCGATCCCCGCTATCACGCGGTCGGCAATGAGCCAAAATATCTCGTCGAGAGTCGAGCGTTGTAGAAGGTCCAGAGCGAACTGATGAAGAAGTCTTACAAAGGCTTCCGGTGTCAGTTCTTCTCGGTGTGGCATAGTAGAAGCGGCTGCTGTGCTCTTGTAACGATTCGTCGCTGAGCTGGTGTTCAACTACGGGATAAGACGTCCATGATGAGCATAGTGGTTCTACTCCTGATGTTCAAATGAAAATTCGGCACGACGTAGCACTGGTAGACTCTTTCTGTCATGCGATATGGTTGGTGCTGGCCGGTCACCTCATGACCATTTTCACACGCCGTATTGTCGCAGGACCAACTCGAATTCCAATGTATCCGATGGTTATCCAAGTATGTTTTTGCTCAAGATGATGCGGCTTGCCATCAAGCCCGAATGTCATACTTGAACCGAAAAACCTGCACTGGTGGAGGGTATTTGCAGGCAGGATGTATGTTTGGGAGGTGGGCAAAAAAATTTGTTGCGTTTTCGGGTTTGTCGGTCGACAGTGCCCCGTCGGGGGGCTTGCATGGGGGGCAGATGCTGCACTGATTCTCATGCGTGGAGAATTGGGCAGGTGTGTAAGTCGAGGGAAGTGGGAATAGCAAATGCACTGAATGCGTGGACGCCTGCTATTGTCAACCATTCCAGACCTTGTTGGGAATTGAAGGTGTATGCACGTCGCGCCGAGTCGAACCTCTTTTTTGTGCCGGTTA
>PKCN01000213.1 GCA_002862205.1 Planctomycetaceae bacterium
CAGCCATGCGATTCATGCCGGGCAACTGAAATTGGACTGCCGGTATTGCCACAACACCGTATTTGATGCTGCCCATGCTGCTGTGCCCCCCACTGCGACGTGCATCAATTGCCACAGCCCTGCCAACGATCAGGGCGTTACAGCGTTAGCGGCCGTTCATCCTGAGAGTGTCAAGCTGGGGCCTGTTCGCGAGAGCTGGAAGCTTGGGCGGAGTGTTGCGTGGACGCGTGTGCACAATCTGCCTTCGTTTGTTTACTTCAATCACGCTGCACATGTGAATTCCGGGGTGAGTTGCAAAACCTGCCATGGGCGGATTGACCAAATGGAGACCGTGTATCAGGCCAAGGAGCTTTCCATGGCTTGGTGTATCAGTTGCCACCGCGAGCCCAATCCCCATCTACGTCCCGTCAACCGCGTGACGAAGCTCGACTGGGAATGGGACCCCGAAGAAGTGGTCGACGGGAAAAAATTGGGTAAGCAAGAGGATTGGGCAAAAACGCACATTCTTGAAAGCAATATTAATCCGCTCGTGAACTGTGCTGTGTGCCACCGTTAGGCATATTGGCGTTCTGCAAATCATCAATACACGAACTCCCGACAACCTTTCAGTTATGATCTCCAACGAATCGTCCTCATCTGCAACCGAGAAAATCGCAGACACGCCCGCTGCGGATGGTGTCTCAGGTTCCGGTTATTGGCGTAGTATTTCGGAATTGCGCGGCGAGGCGGAGTTCAACGATTACCTCGATCGCGAGTTCCCCCTCGCTGCTTCTGAATTTCCGGAAGGTGTTTCCCGTCGCCGCTGGATGCAGCTCATGGGAGCTTCACTGGCAGTCGCTGGTGCTGCGGGGTGTCGCTATCCCAAGGAAACGATCGAGCCATTCGTGATCAGGCCCGAGGGACGTGTGCCTGGTGAGAGCTACCAGCGGTCGACAAATTTTGAGCTCGCTGGACGCGTTTATAACTTGCTTGTCAGTTGCGTTGACGGTCGTCCATTGAAAATAGAGTCCAACCCATCGCATCCTGGTGGAGGCGGAACGGATGCGTACTCGCAGGCATCTGTCTTGCAATTGTATGACCCGGATCGGGCTCGCGGCGATGACGGATTTCTCCTCAGAAGGGGTGATTCTGAGGGCAAAGGGAGCCGTAGGTTTGAAGTGGATTGGTCCGTCTTTGACCCCGTTTGCAAGTCTGTGGTTGAGTCGGCTGGCGACGGTGGGGGATTCGCTTTGCTGATGTCTCCGACAAGCTCTCCGTCCCTGGTGCGGATGGTCGAGTCGCTCAAGAAGCGTTTGCCTGAGGCGATAGTTTGTCAGTACGACGGCGTGTCAGGCGATGTCATGTCGCAGGCGACGAAGGCGGCGTTTGGGAAGCAGGCATCTCAAACCCTTGAATTGGCTGGTGCCGATGTGGTCGTTGCTTTGCAGGCAGATATCCTCGGCAATGACCGAGCGATGTTGTCCAACGCTGCGGGTTTCAGTAAACGCCGTGACCCAAGTCCAAACGCAGATCAGAAGATGAATCGCCTCTATGTCGTCGAGGGCGGTTACACGGCGACAGGTGCTGCTGCTGATTCGCGTCTAGCTCTCCGACCGAGTGAAGTTCCCAGGTTCCTGGCAGAACTGGGGCGGCGAGTCGAAAAAATTTCTGGTGGTGAAAGTCATGATCATGACGCCGAAGAATTGGCGTTTGATGAAATTTCACCTGAGGATCGACTTGAGAGATTTCTTGATGTGCTTGCGCACGATGTCGTTGCCGCTGGCGACAAGGCGGTTGTGGTCGTCGGCGATCATCTCGGACCAGAGGCCATTGAGGCTGGTATCCGAATGAATCAAATGCTCGGTTCCTACGGGAAGTTGCAGAAGTTCGCAGTCAGGGTTGATGACGGATTGAGTACCGGGACATCGCTGAGTGATCTGGTGGCCGGAATCAATGCCGGCGATGTTACTGACCTGCTGATTCTGGGTGACAACCCCGTCTACACTGCTCCCGGAAACGTCGATCTGGGAACTGCCATTTCCAAGCTCACCGAAGAGGGTTCGACCATCTATCTTGGTGAGTACGATGATGAAACGGGGTCGCTCTGTCAGTGGTCTCTTCCTCTTGCTCATCAGTTGGAGTCATGGGGTGACTGTGTGAACCGCCATGGATACTACGGTATTTGCCAACCGCAGATCCTGCCGCTGCTTGGCGGTCGTTCCGCGATCGAGTTGATTGCGATCATGCTTGGCGAAAAGGTGGTCGACGGTGGTGGGATTGTGCGTAGCACCTCCAACGGCATTGGGGATGGTGGTTTGAGCGAGCGGGAGTGGCGAGGTTTGCTGCACGATGGCTATCAATCAGGGCTGGTGGTTGATAGCGGAGGGCTGCAGGTTGCTGCCGGTTCTGGTGGTTCGATCACCGAGGGTCCTGTTGCTGCTTCAAGCGTGGATAAAAACAACATTGAGGTGATCTTCAATCCTGCTGACGGCTTGTATGACGGGCGTTTTGCCAATAATGGATGGCTGCAGGAAATGCCGCAGACGCTGACCAAGTTGGCGTGGGACAACGCTGCCGTGATGAGCCCCGCAACTGCCCGTGGCTTGAGCCTCGATGGCGATGCGACTGATCGGACAGCCAGCGGCGGGCGTGTGCTCCACCATGGGCAGATGGTTGCGTTGCGAATCGATGGTCAGAAAGTTGAATTGCCGGTTTATGAGATGCCTGGCTGTGCCCCTGGTGTGATTACAGTGACCCTCGGGTACGGACGTGAGCGAGTGGGAATGGTTGGTGGCGATCCAGCCAAAGGAGTCGATGTCGTTGGCTTCAATGTCTCTGCGATCCGTCGTGGCGAGAATGTTCTGGTCGCTTATGGGGTCGAGGGACGTCCTCGCTATACCGATTATGAGTTGTCCACGACGCAGGACCATTGGGCGATCGATGAGCGTGGTCGTGAGGAAGTTGAAGTCCGAAGTTTCACCCTGGTGCGAGAGGGAACGGCGGAGCTGTATGAGAAGATCCCTGAGTTCGCTGAGGCCAAGGGACCGCACGTTCCAGTGGTCGGGCCTGATGGAAATGGCTCGCCGTGGGTTGAGCCGCTCACGCGGTTGGAGGAAAAGGACAAGGAAAACGGGGTCACGGTTCCGCAGTGGGGGATGACTGTGGACCTGAACAAGTGCATCGGATGCAATGGGTGCGTTGTTGCCTGCCAAGCGGAAAATAATGTGCCGATTGTCGGAAGAGAACAGGTGATGAACAGTCGTGAGATGCATTGGTTGAGGGTGGATCGATACTTCCAAGGCGATGAAACCAATGCACAAGTTGTCCATCAGCCTGTCTCATGTCAGCATTGCGAAACCGCTCCCTGTGAGCAGGTTTGTCCAGTGGCTGCAACGGTTCATACTGAGGAAGGGATCAATGCAATGGCCTATAACCGATGCATTGGTACACGTTATTGTGCGAACAACTGTCCGTTCAAGGTTCGACGCTTCAATTACTTCAACTACAACGAAGATATTGGTACCGGTTACGGCATTGATGCCTATCCGAACAATATTGAGAACGCGAATCGCAAGCTGCAGGCATTGGTGATGAATCCGGAAGTGACTGTTCGGGGTCGGGGAGTCATGGAGAAGTGCACCTACTGCATACAACGCGTTGAAAAGGCGAAGATCACGGCGATCAAAGAGAATCGTGAGATTGAGGATGGAGATGTCCAGACCGCGTGTCAGTCGGCTTGTCCTGCCAAGTGCATTGAGTTTGGCAATATCGCTGATCCAGAGTCAAGGGTCTCCAAGTCGAGGGAAAGTCCTCGTAACTACGGCCTGCTGGGACAGTTGAACCTCAAGCCTCGGACTCAGTATCTAGCGCGAGTCAGCAATCCTCACAAGCGTCTGATGACATTCGAGCAGTTGAAAGACTTGGCAGAGCTCAAGGCTCCGCACCATGGATCGCATGGGAGTCATGCAGACTCAGGTCATCATGGTGAGGAACATCATGGTGAGGGGCATGAAGATCATGATCACGGCGATCATGTGGAAGAACATGCTGAGGGTCAGAAGAATTAGGGCGTTCAGAAGGTTGTGGATGCTGCGTGGCATCTGCATCGTTGGTTCAAGAGTTTTATAATCGAAGAAGAAAAAGTCCATGTCACTTGCCATTCCCAATGGATTGGATAACAGCGTCGAGCAACCCGGCGAACGAGCACCGCTGGTGCTTGGTGATACGACCTACCATGACATTACCGAAGCGGTGTGTCAGGTAGCTGAACGCAAGCCAAGTACAAGTTGGGTAATCGGTTTCCTCGTTTCCTTTGCACTGCTGCAATGGCTGGGGATCTGTATTCTGTACCTGATCTATACGGGTGTAGGTGTTTGGGGTAATCAATCACCGGTTTTTTGGGGTTGGCCGATTGTCAACTTCGTGTTCTGGGTTGGTATCGGTCATGCCGGAACATTGATCAGTGCGATTTTGTTTCTGTTCCGGCAGGAGTGGCGTACCAGCATCAACCGGGCAGCCGAGGCAATGACGATCTTTGCTGTCGCCTGTGCAGGTACTTTTCCCGGGATTCATGTTGGGCGAGCGTGGTTGGCATTCTGGTTGGCGCCGTACCCGAGTTTGAACTTGTGGATGTGGCCGCAGTTTCGCAGTCCGTTGCTGTGGGACGTATTCGCGGTGAGTACCTACGGGACGGTTTCGCTGCTGTTTTGGTACATGGGAATGGTTCCTGATTTGGCGACGTTTCGCGATCGGTCAACAAACAAATGGCGGCGAATGGCTTATGGGTTGTTGTCGCTGGGCTGGTCAGGCTCCTCCAGGCACTGGATGCGTTACGAGAAGGCCTATGCTTTGCTGGCCGCGTTCGCTGCGCCGCTGGTGCTCTCTGTGCATACGATTGTGTCCTTTGACTTTGCGGTCTCACAGGTGCCAGGTTGGCATACGACGATCTTTCCGCCTTACTTTGTCGCGGGTGCAATTTTTAGTGGATTTGCGATGGTGCTGACACTGATGATTCCGGCTCGGAAAATGCTCGGTCTCGAGAAGCTGATCACCATTCGTCACCTCGACAACATGTGCAAGATCATCCTTGCCACCGGCTCGATTGTGGGCTTGGCCTATGGAACCGAGTTTTTTATTGCCTGGTACGGTCAAGTCCAAGAAGAAAAATTTGCATTCACCAACCGCGCTTTCGGCCCCTACTGGTGGGCTTATTGGACGATGGTGACCTGCAATGTGATCAGCCCACAGCTGTTCTGGTTCAAGAAGTTGAGAACCACGCCATGGATCATCGTTCTGATTTGCATCTTTGTGAATATCGGGATGTGGTTCGAAAGATTCGTGATCGTGGTGACGAGTTTGTCGAGAGATTACTTGCCCAGCGCATGGTCGTATTTCACCCCGACCTGGGTTGATTTCTCCATGTTGATTGGTTCGTTTGGTCTGTTCTTCACTCTGTTTCTGCTGTTCTGTCGCCTGATGCCGGTCATCAATATGGCGGAGACAAAGGCAACGTTGGCGAAGCAGTATCACATGACCGAACATGGTGATCAGTAGAAACGGATGCAGCAGAAAGAGTTGATTCGGAACCACCGAATTAGGAAACCACTGATGCGAGTCAGGCCTTTTACAACTGTGAATTGATGTCAGAGAAAAAAGAAAAGACAGTCCACGGAGTCATCGCCGAGTACACCTCGGTGGATACGCTCATGGCTGCATGTCGACGAGTTCGTGATGCAGGTTACGAGAAAACCGATGCTTTCACTCCATTCCCTGTGCATGGAATTGATAAGGCTTTGGGGATCAAGCCCACTATCTTGCCATGGATCGTGCTTGGGGCTGGTTTGACCGGCACTGCCACCGCTATGGCGATGCAGATTTGGATGAATGCGATTGATTATCCGTACATCATCTCGGGTAAGCCGTTCATCTCCTTGCCCGCTTTCATGCCTGTCGCATTCGAGTTGACAGTTCTGTTTTCATCCTTCGGCGCGTTCTTTGGAATGTGGGCTTTGAATGGTCTGCCGAAGTTCAGTAATCCAGTCTTTACTGACCCGCGGTTCGATCGGGTCACGGATGATCGTTTTTTTCTTTACATAGACTCGAAGGATGAACAGTTCCAACGGGCGGATGTTGAAAAAATACTTGGGGACACAGAGACGGATTACGTACAGACGGTGGTGGAGGATGAGTCGTCGGACAAAGTGCCAAAGCCATTCTTTATGATGTGGGGCTTGGTCGCTGGTTTGTCGATCATCCCTTTGTTGGTTGTCCTGAAAATGCGAGTCAGCCACAGCAGTCAGCCCCGTTTCCATGTCTTTTATGACATGGATTTCTCCCCAGCCAAAGAAGCTCAGCAGTATTCCACTCTGTTCCGTGATGGGCGGGCGATGCGGCCAGATGTAGCGGGAACGGTCGCCAGAGGTGAGATGCAGGCAGACGTGGATTTCATGACCGGGATCGACATGAGTGCTTTGACGGCCATTGACCAACCGCGGGCAGAGCGGCTGGTGCGACGCTTCAATCCGCTGTATCAATCGGACGCCCCGCCTGCCCAGGAAGCAAAATCCGAGGCGGGAACGCAGGCTGGAAAATCGGATGATGGAGACGGTCCGCAAGACGCTAAGGTTGACGTTGCTGATGAGGATGCCAGCGAGAACAAGCCGGTGCAGCCTGCTGCGGAACCCAGTGCTGCGGAACCCAGTGCTGCGGAACCCAGTGCTGCGGAACCCAGTGCTGCGGAACCCAGTGCTGCGGAACCCAGTGCTGCGGAACCCAGTGATGGGGAGCCCAGTGATGGGGAACCCAGTATCATGGACACAACTCCGTGGCTCGACAAGAATCCGCTCGTCTTGGATGAGAAAACGCTGGCGAATGGGCGTAAGAACTTCGGGATTTACTGTTCCGTATGTCATGGAATGAGCGGCTACGGAAACGGCTTGGTCAACGAGCGGGCAAGAAAGATAGTTGCGCAGACATGGGTGCAGCCCTCCTCCTTGCATCAGGACACGCTTTATGCCGACAAGTATCCTGATGGAAAGCTGTTTAGCACCATCAGTAACGGTGTTCGCAAGATGGCTGGCTATTCTGGGCAGATCAAGACGCGGGATCGTTGGGCAATTGTTGCTTATGTAAGAGCTCTTCAGCTTAGTCAGAATGCCTCAATCGACCAGATTGATGAAGCCCAACGAGAGGGGATTCTCAAAGAGCAGGCTGACGCTAAGAAAGTTCTGAAAGAGAAGGCTGCTGCTGAAGCCGCCAAGACCAAGGCTGCTGAAGCCGCGAAAGATGCTGCTTGAATGACGGTTGTGGATAAATTCGATTCAATCATTAACTAATCGACCAAATACGATACGACTCAGATGTCTGAACATAGCGCACCTGCACTCAAATCTGCTGATGACCCCGCTTTCATGTTGCCCGCTTCGCTGGCTGCGTTGCGGCTACCGCTCTGTGTGGGTGGTCTATTTGTGATGCTGCTCGGTTGGTGGCTGGCAAGCGGGGTTGGATCCGATGACTTGTCTGAGGTAGAGGCAGCACACATTGGTGCTAACTTTGGGATGTCAGTTTATTTGACTGCCGCGGTCTACTGCATGACGATCGTCCTTGGGTCTCTGTTCTTTGTCTTGATACAGCACTTGGTACGCGCCGGGTGGAGTATTGTTGTCAGGCGAATCGCGGAACTCGTGATGGTGATGGTCATTCCTATGGGCATCCTTTTCATTCCAATCATTGGCTCTTTATGGATGGGTGATGGCACGCTCTACCGTTGGGACAACGCGCAGTACGCAGCGGAGCATGGTTTTCCCGAAGCGGTTTGGACTGAGAAAATTCGTTGGTTGAATCAAGAATGGTTCACGGCGAGAACCGTTGGGTATTTTGCTGTATGGACGATGCTCGCTCTGTTCTTTTTTAAAAATAGCGTTCGTCAGGACCAGACGGGCGAAAAAGCGATCACCGATAAGATGCAGTACTGGAGCGGGCCGGCCGTGATGTTATTCGCAGCGACCACGACGTTCGCAGCGTTTGACTGGGTGATGAGTCTGGCTCCCATGTGGTTTTCGACCATGTTTGGTGTGTACCTGTTTGCTGGCAGCATTCTCGGGGCACATTGCCTTCTGGCGGTTGCCAGTTATGTGTTGCAAAAGACGGGTGCGATGCGGGATGAGGTCACTGTCGAACACTATCACGATCTGGGTAAACTCATATTCGGGTTTGTGTTTTTCTGGACCTACATCTCATTCAGTCAGTATCTGCTCATCTGGTACGGAAATATCCCGGAAGAAACAGAGTGGTTCTACGTCAGGCAAGTCGGTACCTGGGGCGGTGTCGCGCTGGCCCTGATCTTCTTCCATTGGATGCTGCCTTTTGTAGGGACGATGAGTCGACACGTGCGTCGCAAACCAGGGCTTGTATGTGCTTGGGGGGCCTACTTGTTGGTCATGCATTACGTGGATGTGTACTTCATGATCATGCCCTCGGTTGAGGAAGGAAGTGCTGGCGGCTTGGTGGGTGTGATTGCGAGCATCTTGTGCGTTGTAGGGATGGCTTCGCTGCTGACCGGACTGGTCTTGGGGCTAGCGCAGCAGAACAAAGTTGTCGCGGTTCGTGATCCACGATTGGGTGAATCAATCGCGTTTGAGAATATTTGACTAAAATGGGTTTCAGGCCCCATCTGTAGCCCTGAATCAGTAATTAACCAAAAATCGATACCTCGGAATTTGATGGTTCGCCATGGCAGCCTACGACGATCTAAACGTCAAACGAATTTTCATAGTCGGAATTGCATCAGTAGTGGTGACGGCAGTCACTGCTTTAGCGGTTCAGGTACTGTATTACTACTTGTCGGAGGTTCAAAACGCCCGAACCTCCGCCAATGGTAGTTATACGCGTCAAAATAATGCCCTCGAGAGCCAGACGGCTCAGATCACCGTCGCACAGGGTGTTGATGATGAAACCGGCAATCTGACGATTCCTATCGGACAGGCAATGAAGTTTATTATCTCAGAATCGGAAGAAAAGAGCAGTAGTGACGAAACTTGAGCGCCTAAACGATCGGGCCAACCTGAATCTGGTTGGCTGCCTCATCGCGGTCGCCATGCTAGGCATGTCAATCGCGGAATCGCCCTGCGCCCATGCCCAGGCCGAGGTCCGCGAGGGAGCAGCAGTATCACTGAACACGGGAGTTCCTAAGCAGGTTGAGAATGTCACCGTCGAGCAAAAGCTCGGGGGGCAGATCCAACTGAATCTCCCGATGACTGACTCGGTTGGTCGTAGGGTCAAAACAGGTTACTTCATCGATGGCACGAAGCCGACCATCATCACGCTCAACTACAGCAATTGCCCGATGTTGTGTAGCGTTCAGTTGGATCAGCTTACCAAGTCGCTCGCCGAACTCGATTTGCAGATTGGTCGGGATTTTCAGATGTTGACGGTGAGCATTGATCCCAACGAGAAGCCTGAAGCGGCTGCCAAGACCAAGGCAAAGTACGTCGATATGCTCGTCCGAACGCAACCGACGGTCGAGGATGGTTGGGCCTTTTGCACTGCCCAGCAGCCCATCATCACTCGCTTGGCTGACAACCTTGGATTTCGTTACACCTACGATTCGAAGACGGGCGAGTATTATCATCCCGCCATGCTCGCCTTCGTGTCGCCCAAAGGTGTGATTAGTCGCTACTCATTGTCGGTCGAATTTCCGCCGGTTGATTTGAGGAAGGCACTTGTGGAGGCAGGGGAAGGGACTGTGGGTTCACCCGTTGACCAAGTGCTGTTGTGGTGTTTCAGCTACGACCCTTCCAGTAACAGTTACGTTCCGCAGGCGTGGAAGATGATGAGACTTGCGGGGGCCGGGACCGTGGGCCTCCTGCTAGCTTGTCTGGCCCCGTATTGGATCGGACGCAAGGCCTCACCGAAGCACAAGGCAGGGAAGCGCGATCCTCAGGAAACAACACAACGACCAGAAGCGACCTGACCGGCTGGGGGCTCGAAGCCCCATCCACTTTTTAATACTGATTTGACGACGCAATGTTTGCAACAATGAATAACATGCCCTTCCCGCTTGGTGACCAGTTCGCCTCCAAGTTCACATGGTTCCCAGAGCAGGCATCGACCTTTGCGAAGGAGAACGATGATTTGTTCTTCGCCATCACTTGGCTGTGTGTGCTGTTTTTCATCCCCATTGCCGGGTGTCTGTTTTATTTCGCGTTCAAGTACAAGAAGCCGAAGGGTGCCAAGGCTGAAAGCAACACCGCGCACAACACTCCTCTCGAGTTGGCCTGGTCCATTTTGCCCTCGTTTTTCCTTGTGGCCATGTTCGTTTACGGAGCACAGAGCTACTTGAACCGACGGACCGTCCCGGAGGGTGCGAACGACATTGGGTTAAAGGCCTTCAAATGGGGGTGGGCCTTGGATTATGGCGGGGGCGTCATCAATCCGGAATTGCATATTCTGTTGGACGAGCCAACGAAGTTATCGATGAGGTCCAGCGACGTGATTCACAGCGTGTTTATCCCCGCATTCCGGGCGAAAAAAGACGTGGTGCCCGGTCGGTACAATTACATGTGGTTTGAGGCGAATGTTGCAAGCGAGCAAGTGTCCCAAGCTGAGCTTGAGGCTGCTAAGAAAGCCAACGGGGACGGGCCGTGGGATTACGACGAGCATCAGTTCACGTCAGATGGATACAAGTTTTTCGATCTTTACTGCACAGAGTATTGTGGCAAAAACCACTCAGCCATGCAGACGGCGGTGGTAGTTCATAGGACTCAGGAAGATTTGGAAGCGTGGATCAAGCAGGTCAGTGCGCGTCCCACGGATCAACCGCCTGCGGTTTGGGGTGAGAAACTTTATTCCCAACGCGGTTGCGCTGGTTGTCACTCAGTGGATGGATCAAAGAGGGTTGGCCCCTCGTTTAAGGGAACCTACGGAAGCGTTCGTCCACTTGCTGATGGGACTACAGTGAAGGCGGATGAGAACTACATCAACAGGTCGATTCTTTATCCGAAGGAAAAAGTTGTCGCTGGTTACCCGCCAGTGATGCCAAGTTACCAGGGGCAACTATCACCTGATGACATCGATTCGATCATTGCCTACTTGAAGACACTGTCGGATAGCGGGAAGGCAACCGTGACGCCGAGTGACGAGGCGAAGACCGATACTGCGACGAAGACCGATACTGCGACGAAGACAGATAACGAGAACTAAACAAACAAGATGGCCGAAGCACTATCAGCTAGTGCATCGGAACGGTTATACGAAGCACGCCTTGAGCGTTTTGACTGAAGAG
>PKCN01000150.1 GCA_002862205.1 Planctomycetaceae bacterium
ATGCGTTACCTGTATCTCGATAACTGTAGTGGGGTCACAGATGTTGGATTGCGGTCACTGGCGGGGATGCAGCATCTCGAAGAAGTCACCTTGTCCGGTTGCGAGCGGATCACGGATGATGGGCTACTGTGCTTGGAATCACTTCACTCACTCAAGTACGTGGGGATCGAGAATTGTCCTCACTTGAGCTCGGCCGGAATTGAACAGCTGCAGCGGAAATTGCCTGATTGCATTATTTTCAAGTAGTCATAACACGAGAACCCAATGTTGGTCCGAAGCATGAAATCCCGCCGATCCATCCTGCAAAGTGTGTCACTGGGGGCGAGTGCTCTGGCTCTTGCTCCGTTTTTGAATCGCTATGCATGTAGCGAGGAAGTCGTGGCTCAAACGCAAACGCCCAAGAGATTTATGTTTGTCGTTAAGTCGAGCGGCCTGCAGGCTGGATTCATCAATCCAGAAGGGCTTCAGCATGGCGGTGACAGTATCGTTGATCAATCGCTAGGCGATCGGAAGTTAGCCGAGGGAATGGAGTCGTTGGATCCATTTCGTAACAGACTGACGATCTTGCAGGGACTTAGCGGACGGATGTGTAACCCGGGGCACTCTTCGCACTATGGGGCGTTGGGAGCGTACAAGGCGGGTGCGCACAGCCAACCAGCTGATGCCACGATCGATGGATACCTGTCGCAACAACTGCCTTCGGTGTTCAATCATGTCGGATTGAAAATGGGCGATGGAAGTCAGGGCACGGCGTACCCATCGATCAGCGCACAGGGGAAAAATAGACAGTTGCCTTTCCAGTGCAATCCGGAATTGGCTTTTCAGAATCTGTTTGGCAGTATTGCGGCAGGCGGTGATATCAAGCGAAATTATTTGCGAACTGGTAACGTCCTGGACACGATGTCAGAGGATATTCGCAAGCTGCAGAAGCAGCTGCCGCAGCAGGGGCGTGAAAAACTGGATCACTATCTTGGTGGTTTTGAAGCCTTGCGTGATCGAAGACTCAAACTGGTCGGCATGCAAGACGTTTTGAAGCGGCATGCGCCAGAGGTCAGTGATAAGTACACTTCCAAATTCAGCACGGATCATTTGGAGGCTCATTTTGACATGGCCACGTCGGCGCTGATCACGGGGATCACGAACGTGGTCACGATCCACACGTGTGATCTCAATTCTTCGTATCAGGGATTGGGCATCACACCCAAAGTTCATTCTGTGGGACATGGAGCTAGCAGTGGAAGTATGTCATCCCAGGAATGTCGTAATTTGATTCGTAAGTTTCATTTCAATCTGATATCTGAGGTCGCACGCAAGCTTGAGGCTGTTCCCGAGGATGATGGCACGATGTTGGACAACACTGTGATTGTTTACGTTAGCGACAATTCGGATAAACACCATTCCACCGCGACCGAGTGGCCGATGGTGGTAGTTGGTAACATGGCTGGCCGGCTCAAATCAAAGGGACGCTATCTGGCTTATCCGTCTTACGGGAAAGCAGATCATCATCATACAATTGGGAATTGGTTAACCACGCTGTGTCACATTGCAGGCGCGCCCGTTGACCATTTCGGTCAGCCCGATTTTGCGATCGGAAAAGAAAAGGATCAGACAGGGCCGCTGTCTGAGTTGCTGGGCTCAGTCTAGACGCCTGAGTTTGTGACGAACCCAGTGCTTTCCTTTCTTTGTGTAGCGAGTCACGCCCGCTGCTGATACTTCATACATGTAGTCGTGATCATCTGCATCCGCGAGTTTTCGGAGATCGGGGTCTTCGAAGACCATGAATTTGCAGGTGGGGGCAACAATGGCGGGGACGCGGATGTTGTTTTTGCTCAGGGGCGGGCACTCGGTTGAAAGCGGAGCGACAAGCTGACTGTCACGCCAGTCCTCTGCAATCGCCTTGGAAGTTTGAATGAACGATTCAAGACGGACGTGGTTTCGGTCATGTGAAAAGGCTGTCACCTGTTCCGCCCAGGCCTCGTTGTATTTCAGGCCGAGCACGTACTTTGAAAAGTCAAAATCGCCATTGATGATGAAGACACTGAAACCATTGATCTCACGTCTGAGTTTTTTTCCGGTTTTCACAGCAATGTCGCCAAGGTCACCTTTTCTGTAAATAACCTCATCCGTGATCTCGACCCGTTTGGGAACTGCATCACGCAGTTGGTCGTACACCTCTCGCAACCGTTTTTTGAACTTCATGGGCATGCTGCGAAATTCCAGTTTTGAAAAACCTGCGTACCCACAAAATGAGCTTTCAATGAATTCGGGACGTGAGTAGGTGAAGATGGGATTTTTCTCATTCTCAATCTGATCGAGTACCTCCTCTGTCAGCACAGTATGAAAAAATGCATCCCCAGGCAGAAAGAAGGTGTTATGTGCACTCGCGGCATGTGCCCATGCCAGACAGATGAGAAGCGCGATCGAAAGATAAACGGTCTTCATGGCAATGTCTCTCTGTCGAATGGTAGCGTTGCGTTGGACTGACCCAGAGGTGGGCCTCTCAATCTTCTTCCCAAACCTCGTTGTAGCCTGCCAGATTACGATCCGCGATGCCACACTTGGGTAGCGGAGCGAATCGTAGGGGCAAAGGCCATGATGTACCCAATCGTGATGATGGCAATGAAGCATTTCACTCACCTTGCCAATAGTTCAATGCGGGTGGTGTTGTTGGTCCTTTTAACCATGGAACGAGTTGGTCCTTCTAACCTTGGAACGATTTGGTCCTTCTAACCATGGAAAGATACAGTTTGCTACACTTTTTTATCACTTCTGGCCCGCTTCCCTGCCTCCGTTCGCACGCTCTGGAGACGGGCAGGAGGGGCCTGATGGCAGGTTTTTCGGAAAACACCGAGTCAATTTGTCAGGATGTGCAGACAAAAGATTCAGTTGGACGCTGCTTTTGGAAAACGGGGCTCACCTTTGTGGCAGACACCGTTCTATCGGCTAAAATGGAATCATCGTTTGGTAAGGAGATTTCGGCAGAATTTTCTGCAGCGGAAACATGGCTTGTTTCGTTGCCAAACAAGGGCAGGTTTCGGTACTACCTGCAAGCGGTGTTCGCATTGACACGTTTGGTATTGATTTGAGGGAACCATGGATTTCACGCGAAGGAAATTTCTGAAGGCGAAGGGTGCAGTTCTGACGCTGCCATTCTTGCCCTCATTGGGCCACGCTGAGGATGGATCGACGGGGTCAGGGGGCGTGAGCGATCCCAGCAAGCCCAGTAAGAAACTGGTCATCATGTATGTACCCAATGGGCTTGTGCGTCGCTGTTTCTTTCCGGGCGAGGAAGCGGCTGATTTGCCTGGTTTTGTCGGAGGCTTCAATGCTGACAAAACAAAGACTCAGCGTCGCAAGAAAAATGCGCCAGGGATCTATCCGATTGAACTGACATCGACGATGCAGCCCTTGGCTGAACATGTTGATGATGTCACGCTCGTCACTGGGTTGGACCGTACGTTCAAGAATGGGCAGGATGTTCATGCCCAGGGTGCGTCGTGCTATTTGACCAGCCTGTCACCGGAACAGGCAGCGGTCGCAGGTATCAAGCACCCCAACGGGCGTAGCCTCGATCAGGTGATTGGTGATCATGTAGGACGCAGCACCGCATTTCGAACACTTGAAATCAGTTGCAATGGATTCAACGCAGGAAAGGAATCCATCTACTTTGACAATATTTCCTGGTATGGGCCAGACAAGATTGCTCCGTCCATCAAAGACCCGGAAAAACTGTACGAGAGATTATTTCTGGCGGACGGGTATCGTCGCCACATGATGGATGTAACCGATCTTGTTCTGGCCGATGCCAAATCGCTGTCACGAAAACTTGGGCGTCGTGATCGTGAAACGATGGGTGAGTTCATGGAAATGATTCGGGATGTGGAGGTTCGAATCGAGAAGCTGCAGAAATTGATTTCGGATGCAGATATCGACATCCCGAAAGATCAAGTATTGCCCCGCGGTGAGTACATCCGGCTGCAGGCCGATTTGATGTTGTTGGCATTGCAAATGGGGATCACGAATGTTTGTACCTTCATGGTTGGACCTGAAAGATGGGATGCATCGTTGTTGTATGAAGGTGTCTTTCCGGATCCAGTTCAGCACCACAATATGACTCACAATCAAAAGGGTGATGGCTACAAGGAATTGCAGAAAATCGATATTTTTCACATGGAGCAATATGCGTACCTGTTGTCCCGAATGAAGACGCTGAAAGACCGTGATGGTTCGAGTTTGTTGGATAATTCCATTGTCACCTATGGTGCCGGGTTGGGAGATGGTGCAACGCACCAATATTACGATCTGCCGTTGATTGTGGCTGGCAAGGCGCAGGGGCAAATCAAGCAGGGGCGTTTCATTCAATCACCCAGCGGCACATTGAATTCAAACATGTGGCTCACAATTGCGAACCTGATGGGCTTGGATATCAATCAGTTTGCGGACAGTAATGGCGTGATCTCTGATCTCTGGACGTGAGTTGGATAAACATGATCATAAGACTTGAAAGTTCAGCACATGCCTCTTCAGCACATGCCTCTTCAGCACATGCCTCTTCAGTACATGCCTCTTCAGTACATGCCTGTTGGGTGCCGCGATTGGCGGTGGTCTGCGCCTTGGTGCTGTGGTGCAGCCCGGTGTGGGCAGGACAATTTGAAACCTCGCTTCAACCGCTGATTGCTGACCATTGTGTTCATTGCCATGAGGGGAGTGATGCAAATGGTGGTGTGGATATGGGGGCCATTGGGGGCCGAGCGGATCTGCTCAGCGAACCCGGCATGATTCTGGGGATGCTCAAGGCGTTAGATTCCTATGATATGCCACCTGAAGACGAGCCTGAGTTGGAAGAGTCGGTTCGTCAGGATGCGGTGGTAGCATTAAAAGGTCTGTTGCGTGAAGCAACGGCCAGCATGCCTAAAACCAGTATTCCCATCCGGCGTCTGAATCGGTTTCAGTACAACAATTCAGTCAAAGATCTGTTTGATTTGAAGATGGATGTTTTTCATTTGCCAGAAAAACTGATGAATCGTGACCAGAATTATTTGGCAAAGGGTGTTCGCGGCATGCCGCCCAAGGTGCGGGTCAGTAGCAAGTCATTGAAGGATTCCGGAGGGATGACAGCAGTGAATGCTTTTCCCAAGGATCTGCGTGCGTCACACGGTTTTGACAATCAGGCTAACCAACTCACGCTTTCACCACTCCTGCTGGACGCGTTCCTGCGTTTGAGTGTGTCGATCACGGAAAGTCCTGATTTCAATGAAAAGACGGTTGGCATCTGGAATGACTTTTTTGCAACGCCGGTTGATGCGAAAAATCTACCGACGGAGATCCAACAGCGTCTGCAGGATTTTCTTCGAATCGCATTTCGTGGTCCAGTCGAGAGCGAGACTCTGACGCGTTATCGGGACTACGTGTTGGCAAGCATCGAGACGGGTTTGCCGTTCACTGAAAGTATGAAAAAGGTAGCTGCCGCGGCGCTTTCGTCACCACTTTTTCTGTATCGGGCTGACACGGGTCAGTCATCAGATGCAAACATTGAGCTGGCATCGCGGCTTTCCTTCTTTTTGTGGGGAAGCGGGCCTGATGACGAACTTTTGGCGTTGGCCGAACAGGGAAAGCTGATGCGTCCAGACGTTCTTGCTGGTGCCGTGGATCGGATGATGTCCGATCCCAAGATTGAACGTTTTCTGGATTCGTTCCCCGCACAGTGGATGCAGCTTGAGAATGTACTGGCTGCCACGCCAGATCCTCGGCAGTACCGCCTGTTCAGTCTTGATCAACAGAATCCGGCTAGTCTGCAGATGTTGCTGGAACCGCTGTTGCTGTTTGATATGGTGTTTCTTGAAGATAGGCCTTTGGCCGATTTGTTGTCGCCCGAATCAGCATACCGCTCTGAATTTCTGAATTTCTGGTATTCATCTGACCTGAAGCCGCCGCGGCTGAATCGTGAGGAAGTCGATGAGTTCAATCGCAAGAATGAGCAACGGCGTAATGAACTTACCGAACTGGTGATGGACCTGCGAAACCAGAAAGAGGCACTGGTGGCTCCTGTGCGCGAACGCTTGCTCGAAAAGCGGCGTGAAGATCTGGATTCTCAACCACCGTTGGACCTCAAACCATACGCTGCTTGGGAATTCGATGGAGACTTGAAAAGCTCGGTCAATGATCTGGATTTGACATCACATGGCGAGGTGAGTTTTGAGAATGGTTTGGTCGTGTTGGATCGTGCGCATCTTCAAAGTCCCGGTTTGCCGATTGAATTGAAGGCCAAGAGCCTGGAAGTCTCTTTCCGTCTGCATGACGTCAATCAACAGGGCGGCGGAGTGATGGGGATCCAAGGGCCGGGTGACTTCTTTGATACGATCGTTTTAGGTGAACGCAAACGCCAGCATTGGATCTCTGGCAGCAATGGATTCAGTCGCACCGATGACTTTCCAGAATCGACTGAAGAGACTGAAACAGAAAAATTGCTGCATCTGGTAATGGTGTATCGGGAAGACGGTAGCACGCAGTTGTATCGTAACGGTCAGCCTTACGGTGGATCCTTCAATAAGGGCTTGGCTACTTTTCCGAAAGAGAAAACGTCGGTCATTTTTGGTTTGCGACATCTGCCCGCAGGGGGAAACAGATACCTTTCCATTAGTCTCGATCAGGCTCGGCTGTATGACCGTGAATTGAAGGCTGAGGAAGTTTCTGCGGCGTTCAGCGGAAATAACCTTTTCGTTTCTGATCAGAATATCCGCGTTGCAATGAGTGACGCACAAAATCAGCAGTTCGACCGGCTGACAGAGGAGATCGAAGCCAATGACTTGGCGTTGGAGAAAGTGCCGGGCCTCATTGACCCTGGCAAACGGCAGAGGGATTTGAATCGTGAATTTGACGAACAGGTCAAACGGATGTTGCGATCAACGGTCTTTGAGCGAGTGGCAATCGAAGACCCACGTTATGGCGGGGTGGTCACCAATGCAGCGATGATGAGCATGACGTCGGGCCCCAAGCGAACGCATCCCATCGCTCGCGGAGCATGGGTCATTGAAGTTATCTTCAATGATCCGCCAGCACCGCCTCCCAATGATGTCCCGCCACTCAATGAAGAACAGACGGACAAGAACCTGACGATTCGCGAGAAGTTTGCCATCCATCGGGAGAATCCTGACTGTGCCACTTGCCACGCACGTCTCGATCCACTCGGGTTTGCGCTGGAGAACTTTGACATCACAGGCCGCTGGCGTGACAAGTACGGCAATGGGCGGCCCGTGGATGCCGCTGGCACGCTCATGACGAAGCATGCATTTGACGATGTGGTCCGCTTCAAAGAGTTGTTGCAGCAGGAGCAACAGCGTTTTGCCAGCGCGTTCACCGCTCATCTGTTGCGTTTTGCGCTCTCGCGTGATCTCGGGCCAGCCGACGCCGTTGCGGTCGATGCCATCATTGAGGGCTCAGAATCAAAAGAATTCCCGCTTCGTTCATTGATCCGTGAAGTCGTATTGCACGAAAGTTTTGTGCAGGGACCAGGCCAAAGCGAGGCAGGAAAGTGAGCTGGCCGGGACAGCGGTGCTAAAACCTCGATGGCGGTCAGGATTACTCAGAATTACGAAGTTCGCTGAATCTTTCGTAAACTGTGCTGACAGTCCGGTTGGCGAAAATGCTAAACTGGCGACCTGCCACCAGTCCCCTTGGAGCCGTGCGACATGATCCGTTTGAATCCAGGTCAAACTTTCGCGAATTGCTCGGGCGTGTCACGGAGGAGTTTTCTGACGGTTGGGTCCGCTGGAATCGCCGGCCTCAGTTTGCCAGCGATTCTGGCTCAGGAAGCACTGGCCGGAACGGGCTTGCGCAAGAAGTCACTGATTGTGATTCATCTTGACGGCGGTCCACCCCAGATGGATCTCATCGATCCCAAGCCATCTGCACCCAGTGAAGTACGCAGTCCGTTTGGCCCGATCAGTACAAGTGTGCCTGGGATCCAGTTGACTGAATTGATGCCTCAGTGTGCCAAAATTGCCGACAAACTGGTTTTCTTGCGGTCACTTGTCGGTTCGGATGGAAAACATCATGCGTTTCAGTGTCAGTCGGGATACGGAGAGAAAACTCTGAAATCGATTGGAGGACGACCGGCGTTGGGGTGTGTGGTCAAGCATTTACTGGGTCGACCCGACGACGAAGTCCCCAACTTCATCGACTTGATGCAGGGACGACCCCTGGTCCGCAATAGCGCACGCCCGGGATTTCTTGGCATCGGCTGTAAACCGTTTCGCCCGGATATTTCAGAGATCTGGAAACGTGAGCTGGAAACCGGAATGAAGGGTGAACTGAAGCGATTGGGAAATGATCACAAAACCGAACTCAGTCTGATTCATGATCTTCCCGTGACACGTTTGGATGATCGTCTGAAACTGTTGAGGAGTGTTGATCGATTCAAGCGTGATTTGGATACATCGGGTTCGATGGTTGCAATGGATCAGTTCCACCAACAAGCTTACAAAGTGCTGACTTCGGGCGAGTTCGCCGAGGCAATGGATATCGGTGCTGAAGATGAAAAGGTGGTCGCCCACTACACACCCCAGGCTGCTTCCCAAGGAACTCAGTTTTATACCAGCGAAGGCCCTGACTCGCTGTTGAAATTCATGCTGGCGAGACGTTTGATCGAAGCAGGTGTTCGTGTTGTCAGTGTTTCACTGAGTGATTTTGACACGCACTCTGATAACAACAATCGAATGCGTCATCTAGGACCACTTTTTGATCATGGCTTCCATGCTTTGGTAACGGACCTTGAGTCGCGCGGCATGCTTGACGATACGGTCGTGCTGGCTTGGGGGGAATTCGGACGCACACCAAAGGTCAATGCGAAAGGCGGACGTGATCATTGGCCGAGCGCATCCATGGGGATGATGGCGGGAGGAGGCATGCCAGGTGGCTTGGTCTTGGGAGCTACCGACCGCGAAGCCGGAAAGGTCACCGACCGACCGCTTGCCTATTCTGATGTGATCGCAACGTTGTATCGAAAGCTTGGCATCAACCCGCAATCCATCATTCATGACCAAACCGGTCGCCCACATGTGCTGATGTCCGAGGGCACTCCTGTGCCCGAATTGGTTTAGAGCATCGCCTGAACTCTGCACCTCAGGAACTCTGCACCTCAGGAACTCTGCACTTCAGGAACTCTGCACTTCAGGGGCGGAATGGGATAATCGCAGCCTCCCACGGTATTTTCTGTCACCGCGTTGTTTCCCGTCGGTAAACCGGCTCAGTTCTTGGAAGTGTTCCGATTTGTTCGGGAACTGTTCTAGGAGGTCGGGTCTTTGCGCTTCTTGCGTTTTCCGATTTGCTTTGGCTTGTTTTTCTTTTTATTGGGAAACCCCGATTCTGCGCCGCGTTTGTGTCGCGGTTTTCCCGACCTTGGTTTGCTGTGCCGCTTCTCTCCGTTGTCGGACCCTTCCTCGGTTCGTTCACCATCACGAGCGATGTGCATCTGTTTTCCAGCAACCCGTGTTTTTTTGAGGGTTTGGTAGACACCGCGTGGCATCCCTTCGGGAAGATCAATCGTGCTATGAAAGTCATGGATCTGAATCGGACCAATGAAATCTCCATCGATTCCTGCTTCGTTGGCAACTGCTCCCACGATGTTGCCAGGCCGGACACCATCCCGTTTGCCAACTTCGATGCGGTATCGTTCCATGCCAGATTCGGGTGGTCCAACCTGACGGGTTTTTCGTTTCGTTTCGTTGCGTCGTCGACCGCCTGATTCACCGCGATCGTCTGAACCATTGCGATGTTCACGACCTGATCGATTCTTTTTTCGATCCTCTTGCGATGATCGCTGAGGACGATCCTTGGCAAGGAATGGCCTACCCTGTTGATTGATGTGTGCCAGTGCTGCAGCAATCAGTTCCATTGGCTTTCCTGTTTCTTCTGCATACAGATTTATCAGGTCCTTGAACATTGTGAGATCCTGACTTGCTGCGGTGTCAGTGACCTTCTGCATGAATCTTTTGATTCGCAGTTGATTGATGTCGTCCGTCGTAGGCAACTGCACAATCTCGATCTTCTGCTTTGTTGCCCGTTCAATGGTGCGTAATTTGCTCCGTTGGGAATGGCTCAGGAAAATGATCGCTTCGCCTGTGCGTCCCGCTCGACCGGTGCGGCCAACTCGGTGGATATAAGATTCGGTGTCATGGGGAAGATCAAAGTTGAAAACATGACTGACGCGACTGACATCGAGACCCCTTGCTGCCACATCAGTTGCAACCAGCACATTGAGGCGTCCTGACTTGAATTGTTCAATCGTGCGTTCGCGGGCATTTTGCGGCATGTCGCCATTCAATGCGGTTGCCGATAGTCCCGCTCGCTGCAAGTGCTCTGAAACCTGCAGCGTCGCTGCTTTCGTCTTTGTAAACACAATCACGCCGTCCGTCTCCTCCGCCTCCAGGATCCGGCACAATGCGTAGATCTTGTCTCGCGGGGCTACAAACAAGGCTCGCTGTTGGATCGAGTCTGCAGTCATCGTTTTTTTCTTGACGATGATCTTGGCTGGATCGTTCAGATAGTCCTGCGCAATAGCTCGGATTTGTTCCGGCAGCGTCGCTGAGAACAAGGCTATTTGACGGTCCTTCGGGGTTTGCTTGAGGACGAATTGCACATCTTCGAGAAAGCCCATGTTCAGCATCTCATCCGCTTCGTCCAGAACCAGGCATTGAAGTTGGCTGATGTCCAGAGTTCCACGCTTGATGTGATCAATCACTCGTCCCGGAGTTCCAACTACCACCTGAACTCCACGTCGCAATTGACGCAGTTGCGGATCATAGGACTGGCCACCGTAAATGGTCGCCACATTGAAGTTGTCCAAAAACATCCCATATTTATTGAACGATTCTGAAACCTGAATCGCGAGCTCACGTGTGGGGGCCAGCACCAGCACTTGCGGTTTCCGCTGCTTGGAGGTGAGCTGAGTCAGAATGGGTAACGCGAAGGCGGCTGTTTTTCCTGTGCCTGTTTGGGACTGCGCCAGCACATCACGTCCCTCCAGCATGTAGGGGATGATCTGAGCCTGAACCGGCGTAGGAACGGTGTAGCCAGACATGTCGATTGCACGCTGGACGCCTTCATGTAACGCCATGGCCCGAAAGCCACTCGCGGCTTCTTCCTGCACGGCGACTGGTTCCTGCACGGCGACTGGTTCCTGCACGGCGACTGGTTCCTGTACAGCGACTGGTTCCTGCACAGCGACTGGTTCCTGCACAGCGACTGGTTCCTGTAC
>PKCN01000017.1 GCA_002862205.1 Planctomycetaceae bacterium
GACTTCCCAGATTCTGAATCTGATTGTTGCTTGGAGCTCTGCTGCTTCGATTTTTTTCCTGCCTGCGAATCGCCATTTGGATTGGATTGTTTGCCAGAATTCTGCTTGCTGGAATCCTGTGATTTACCTTTTTGACTTCCTCCCGACTGCTTACCACCTTTTCGAGTCCCTGCGGGTCCATCTTTGCGTTGGCCGTCCCCGCTTCCCCCGGGCTCGCCACCTTTCCTGTTGACTTGGCCCTGCGTTTCTTTTCTGTCAGCATATGGATCACTGGTGGTCCCAGGCGTGTCAGGCTTGCCTTGATCGGCTCCCTCATTGCCCCAGCCGAACCGACTTGCAGAAGTGTTGCCGGGCGAATCGAACATTTTTGGCAACTCAAACGTTGCCAGCGCGCGTCCAGGCATGGGCGCGAAGTAGGCGATCAACAGAACAGCTGCGATCAAGGCCAAACCGGCGCTCAACCAGGCGATGGTCACGTCTTTCGGCATTTCCACCTTGCGTTGTCGCAGATAGCGTCTCAAGCCAACAAAACTGGTGGTCACCAGCAGCGACAAACTGGCGAACAAATAGAATGCCAACAAATATTTTGCGCTTGCCCACGACGCGTTATTGTTTCGTAAAAAGAACTGTCCCAGTCCGAATAACGGCAGTGCGGCCAACGCCAAGTACATGACCGTTCGCCCGGGCTGTGATGTCTTGCGTCGGGACTTTGTTGTTTTCGATTTCGAATCACCCTCTTCAACAGTTGGTTCCTGAATCTGTTTTTTCAAGAACAGATGTCCCGAATCAATCAGTCCTTCTCCGCTTGCATCGACCTCATCATCAATCAGCGTGCAGTCGCGAACAATCAGATCAGCAAGGTATCCAACAACAATCAGGATGAAGACACAGAAAATGAACGAATCAACGAGTTGGGACATGACCAACAAGGTTGCCAGTCCCAAAGCTGCTGCGTAGCCATAAGAATGGACCCGATCGCGTTCGATCGCGATGCGAGCAACCGCAACGATCCCCATGGTGAAGCACATGACGGTCCAAGACAAACGTGACTGGAACCCGCCACGGTACAGGACAAGAATCAGGAAATTCGCCAAGCTACTGATCATGAGAAAGATCAGTATTGGAGCCACCGCGATCGCGGCGTAATCAGCAGCAGTCTTTCTGGATTGCAATCGCCGCGTGCCCTCTTTGCTCGAGACTACTTTTCCTCAGGATGAAGTTTCTTCCAATGCTTCATCGCCGGCCCAATGGAATTCATCGGGACCCATTTATCTTTTGTCTTACTGCTCTGGAGCAAGGTTTCCGGAGAAATTTTCCCTTTGGAAATTTGACTCAGAAGATCCGCTTCACTGATTGGCCCAACCCGGCGATTCTTGCGTATCCAGCCGCTCGCCATGTAGTACCATCCGACTCCCATCGCATAGTTCCCCCGTACGAGATGATTGACTTAAAGTGACCCGGTCCCGCAGCGTTTCAATCATGATCGAACGCCTGTTTCTAGACAAACGGGCAATGGAATACCAGTTCTTTCAACTCACCACAACCCGCGAAATGCTCAAATGGCAAGCAAAACAACCTCACAACATCCTAACGTGGATAAGTTCAACAATGTTACCGTGACTTGGCTCATAACTGGCAAAACACCGCTGCACCCCCCTCTGTAGAGTGTAGGCATTTGTCTACCAACGACCACTGTTTTTGTCCGCGTGAATAATCAGCTCCGCTTGGCGGCTGATGCCGTAAGCCAGATTGGGCTGATTCAGTTCAAGAAACACGGTGTATTTCTGGTGAACGGCATCCGAGTAAACGATTGGGGCATGAGTCATTCTCAGAAAGTGCACCGGTTCACCATTCCATCGTTTGGTAAAGACACCTGCTTCCAATGACGGCTCACGATTCATTTCGTAATGCGTCTTCATGACAGAGACCAAGCGTTTTGGGTCACCTGTGAAGCCATGCAGAGTGACTCGCTGCAACTGCTCATTACCATCGAAGTAGTAACTCAAGGTCCCTGCGACATCATCAGGTTGGGTTCCTGTGACAATGGGTACCCGCATGCCTTCCAGGCTTGTATCCGCCAGCACGGTGGTGACGCGTGAGAACCGCTGCAGCACCCAATCTGGCGTGATATCGAACCGCATGACATCGCGCAGATCATTCACTTTTCCACCGACAAGACTTGGCGCAGCGACCGCATCATCGGTCCGCCCCTGCAGTTTTGCTGCCATCACTGGATCATACCGATACTGATTCGGATTCGCATTCCGCAGGGTTTCGATCTCGTAAAGTGCATGGCTGGCGTAACCATTTTCCGTGGTCACTTCCGGGTGATTACCGGAAACCACCTGGGTAACATCGTTGATTGCATCATGCCCCCATTCAGTTTGCATGGCGTAGTAAGACCCGCTGGTGGCAGCAACAAGAACGGCAGCGTTTCGAATGTGGTTGTACATGGGAACGAATGTGGAGAGGTACAGGACAAAACGGAAGGCAATCACGACCTAAGGACCTGTTTCGATCATCGACCCTTAATGTTCTCCAGATGCGAATATTCCCCGGTGCCGCTGTGCTTGGTACGACGAGAGAATCGCGTACAATCGGCGATATGATGACAGGGCATTTAATCGGATCGTCTGGGATTCTCCGGAATCACTACCTCTGCGAGCAAGCGGTCCAAGCAGCTGTTTCCTGCGAAAAAAAATCGTTTGAACTGCAAAACCAGATTCGTACTCAAATCAGTCCTGAGCTTGCTGGTTTCGTCACCACCGTGGCGAATCTGCAAACCAGGGCGGTCCGAAAGCTTCAAGCCTCTGATGCCCCCCCACGTGTTTGGTGGGGCACCGAAAAATCATTTCAACAGGCGACACCGTGGCAGGTAGCAAAGCTGAAGTCGCAGTGGTTTGCCGACGAACCTGTCTTTGATCTTTGTTGCGGAAGTGGTGGTGATGCCTTGCAACTCATGAAGCGTGGCCCCGTCATTGCGGTCGATGCTGACCCACTGATCGCAGAACTGGTGGCAGCCAATCTTGGCGTTGATCGTGTCATGAAATCTGACGCTATCGACTGGACCGAAGATGAGGTCGGGATGAATCCAGAGTCCCAAACACCCTTGCTACCACAGGTCTTCTGCAACGATGTGACACGATTGCAGCTGCCGCCAAAAAGCTGGATCAATATCGATCCGGATCGACGTCCGGATTCGAAAAAAACAATCACGGGTTCGTCCCGCACATCCACACCCGAACATTACCAACCGGCCTGGTCGTCCGTTGTCCAGCTCATCGGTGATTCAAGCGGGGCTTGCGTAAAACTTGCACCTGCCGCCACCCCCAACATGGAACGATTGTCGGCCGCACACCGCTGCTGGATTTCATTGACCGGATCAGTGCGTGAACAGACATTGCTTTGTGGTGGTGTGCTCTCCAATAGCGAACTGCCTGTTTCGGGTCGTTCCGCGGCTGCCGTCAAGTCCGATGGCACCACTGACTGGTTTATCGCAAATCCCGAACAGGTCACACAACGTGCTCCGATCACCAACCGACCCATGAATTGGATTGTCGATCCCGACGCGGCGATTCGTGCCGCTGGCCTGACGGAGGCCTACGCAGTCACAAACCGATTGAGTGTTTTGGGTCGCGCGTCAGGATTTTTGACCGGTGCAAACCCACCCGCCTCTGATCAAATGGGGATCAGTGCTGAAGTGCTCTGGTCAGGCAGTTGCGATGATCGAAAAATCCGACGGGAATTGAGGCAACGGGACTTCTATCCGGCTGTCATCAAAGTCAGAGGCACGGACCACAGTCCTGAGAAATTGACGCGCAAGTATCGCCAATGCGGTCAGCAACCCATTTGCCTTTGGATTGGACGTGGAAAAGAGCGTGTCTTTGCCGCCTTTACCAAGTGAGTTTGGGATCCAGTCACCATGCGGGGCTGCTGCCAAAATCAAATCCACAAACAGCACATGGATGGGCCTCTGTGTTCAGAGAACCGTTCCGGTAATTTCTACTTCACAAGCCCCAGCGACATCTGATTCAACCATTCCCACTGCAGATGCGCCCGCTTCGAAATGGCTACGGCGTGCAAAGCCAATCGCCAGCACACCGTGCTGCTCAGTCGAAGCAATGCTGGTCAAACGTGCCACTTTCTTGTCCTCAGCTGACAAGGAAGCATTTGAGGCAGGTACACCACCTGTAATTTTCCAACGCACCAATTTCTTCTGGACTTTCCCCATCGCATCCAATCGGGCGACGGTTTCCTGCCCCAAATAACAGCCCTTGGTAAATGAAATCGTTTCCGCGTCGCGATCAGCCTCCTGTGGCAAATTCGTATCATCAAGATCTATCCCATACCAGGGAAATCCAGCCACCACACGTGCCTCGTGGAAAGCAGCTTCATCGCCAATCTGGAGATTTTGCAGGTCCGTACTCTGCAACGTGATACCAGCAGGAAGAAAGGCACTCAGAATTTCGAAAAGACTTTCGGCTTGGTCCGCTTTCACGCACAACAGAACGCTGTTTTCACCCAGCCAGGAAACCCCTTGGAGGGTCACAGACGATGCATCTTTCTGAAGCGACAACGACTTTAGCATCGTTTCTTTGGCACATCCAAAACCGCACTGCTCGGCCAGTTCCGGGGTGATCACGAAGCCGACATAATCTGAATCGCGAATCTCTGCTGTTGCATCTTCACGGATGGTATATCGATCAATGTGGGCGCAGATGGCCTCCGATTGGCCGGACGGACCTATCAATCGCAACCCGTGCTCCTGTTTAAACAGACAAACATGCCCCAACGTCTTCCCTCGTACATCAGTGACAAACGTCTCTCGTCCCTCACCAACCCCCAGCTCATGCACCTCGTTTGTCGTCAAATTATGGACGATGGTGTTGGAGTCAGCGCCAGACACATCAACCACGCTCAGGTGGTCGAGTCGATAGATGGAAAATGTGCTCATGGATTCGAGCATACCAAGAGAACAGGAATCCTTGCAGGTACCTGTTTCATCAGGAAACCTTCACTCTGAGCTCGTTCTTCCGCTGCAACGGTGCACGTGGACTTGCAAAATTGTCATGCGTATCTGTGCAAAATCGTCAATTCACCGCCTCATGGGGAACTTGACCAGCGATTCATGCTTCTGAACATCATGTCCTGCAGGTCCAAGCGATCGACTCACGGACAAGCATGCGACCGGTTCAGGCAAGACACCAAGATGGGCAGGGAACAGCGTGATGACTGAAAAACAACCTGACGAGCAGCCCACTGCATCCTCCGGGAAAGCTGGCGAACACCATTCTGACGTCAGCAATCCCCCGCTACCCTGGCTGATCCGCCGTCTGCAGCAGATGCAGAGCAAAGACGCCACGGAAGCTGCCAGCAAACTCCCCAAGACGCGCGAAGCCTGAAACGGTCTGCTGATTCCGCCCCCCACGTCGGGAAATCTGCTGAGCCCCTCAAATCCGGCCTTTCTGCCATGGAATTCGGTGTCTGAAACACAAGCATTCACACCCTCTGTTGAGCATTTCTGAAGTCAACAAGTTTCTCTCCCGGTTCCTGTGAGGGCACCGATTGCGTTAGGCTAGCGACCATCAAATTGCACCCCAGCGAGGTCGCCACCCGCAGAAACAAGGTTGAGATTCTGTTCCTTGCGTTCTGCGCTCAATCCGTTGATCTCAGAAACGCTTTCAGGTGCCAGCCTGTCGTGGAGCCGCTGTGAACCATACGCAATCACTTTTTGCAGACGCAGAAGACGAGAATCTGGATCGCGCGCAACCACTGGCGGCAAGAATGCGTCCGCAGCGACTGAGCGAATTCATCGGTCAGCAGCATGTGCTGGGTGAGGGCAAGCTTCTGCGACGCATGATTGATGCGGGACGTCTGGGCTCGATCATCCTCTCGGGCCCACCTGGCACTGGAAAAACAACACTCGCTCATCTGCTAGCGATCGAAACAGACAGCGAGCTACGGACTCTCAGCGCGGTATCAAGCGGCGTCAAGGATGTTCGCGAAGTACTGGCATGGGCGACGGACACCATTGCCAGTGGTGGTTCACGACCGCTGTTGTTCATTGACGAAATCCACCGTTTCAGCAAGAGTCAACAGGATGCATTGCTGCCTGATGTCGAAGCCGGCGTCGTCTCACTGATTGGTGCAACAACCAGCAATCCATATTTTGCCGTCAACGGCGCGTTGTTGAGCCGAAGCCAGCTCTTCCAACTGGAAGCCTTAAAGCCTGAGGACATCCAACAAGTACTTGTACGTGCCATTGCTGATCAGGATCGAGGGCTGGGGCAACACAAGGCCAGGGTCGATGACTCCGCCATTGCTTACCTTGCCTCAGCAAGCGAAGGCGATGCCAGAAGAGCGTTATCAGCATTGGAAGTTGCCGTTCTGAGCTGCCAAGCGGATTCCTCTGGCGTCACGCGTGAAATTGCGATCGAGACACTAGGCAGCCGGATGGGTGGATACGATGGCAGCGGCGACGATCATTACGATCTGGCCAGCGCGTTGATCAAGAGCATGCGTGGCAGTGATGTGGACGCCAGTCTGTATTGGCTGGCACGAATGCTTGAGGGCGGTGAGGACATTCGATTTCTCTGTCGACGCCTTGTGATTTTGGCCAGCGAAGATATCGGAAATGCAGATCCCATGGCGTTGGGGATCGCAGTGGCCGCCATGCAGGCTTGTGAGTTCATTGGCTTACCAGAATGTCAACTCACACTCAGCCAGACAGTCGCCTACTTGGCATTGGCCCCCAAAAGCAACGCAGCTACGGCTGCCATTGGGCAAGCCCGCCGTGACGTTCGTGAAAACGAGATTGTGCCAGTCCCCAAGCACCTGCGAGACTCACACTACGAAGGTGCTTCCAATTTGGGCCATGGTGAGGGATATGAATATTCCCACAACTCAGAAGATGGGATTGCCACTCAGGAATATTTAGGTGTCGACCGCATTTACTACCAACCAGTGGACCGTGGCTTTGAATCAGAGTTAAGGCAACGCAATGAAAACATCAAGAAGCGTTTGAACGGTTCATGACACAAAGTCTCCGACGGCTTTTCCATCTACTTTTGAAAGCGTGTCGCCCAGACAAACACCGTCATTTCATTCACGACAAGCTCAGGTTGCCACCAACGGCAGGGTATGGACCATCGAACTTTGGCAACATCAACGTCTCAGAAGATGCAACAGGTTTCGCGGATCCTGAACGGCAAATCAGATCCGTTACGCGAAAGCAAAAGCGAAAGAAGCTGGTGCTGGGACGCTCAAGTCCAACAGTCGCAGAACATTCATTTGCACAGTAAGCTATCGTTGCCAGAGAACAGATAACTGTGCCAGAGAACAGATACCTGTGCCAAAGAACGAGCCATACTTCCGTCCCAACCAAGTCATCAGGAAAATTTGAATGCAGACACGACTTCTTGGAAATACGGATCTGAACCTGAGCGTGGTTGGCTTGGGAACATGGGCGATCGGTGGTGGCGACTGGGCGTTTGGCTGGGGCGACCAGGATGATGATCAAGCAATCGCTGCAGTCAAGCGAGCCATCGATGTGGGTGTGAACTGGATCGACACAGCCGCTGTCTACGGATTCGGCAAAAGCGAGACTCTGGTGGGCAAGGCCGTTGCCCAGCTTGCTGTTGCCGATCGCCCCTTGATTGCGACCAAATGCGGACGAACAAATGCCGGAAACGGTCAGATTGGAAAGTCGCTACAGCGTGCCAGTGTGATTGCTGAATGTGAAGCCAGCTTGCAACGATTACAGATCGACTGCATCGATCTGTATCAGATGCACTGGCCACAGCCAGACGAAGAAATCGAGGAGGGCTGGGAAACACTGGTCGAATTGAAAAAGCAGGGTAAGGTCCGACACATTGGAGTTTCGAATCACGATGTTTCCCAACTGCAACGCCTGCAAAGCATCCACCCGGTTGCTTCGCTGCAACCACCCTACAGTATGATTTCAGCCGACGTGGAAGCTGAGATCATGCCCTTTTGTGGTCAGAACAAAATTGGCGTCATCTGCTACAGTCCGATGGGCAAGGGCTTGTTGACGGGCAGCTTCGACGCCGCACGAGCTCGCGATCTGTCAGAAAAAGATCACCGCAGTCGCGATCCCCGATTCCAATCGCCTCAGTTGGAAGTCAATCTTGAGTTTGTGAAGGGTCTCAGTGAAATCGCAACAAGACTGGGTTGGACCGTGGCGGAACTCGCCATTGCCTGGGTCTTGCGTCGCCCCGAGGTCACCAGTGCCATTGTTGGCGCTCGCCGCCCTGAACAGATCGAGCAAACAGCGATCGCTGGGACACGGATCATCTCGGATGATGCCACAAACGAAGTACAAAAATTACTCACCCAACGCAGTGAGGCCCTTGCCTCTCTGGACGGCATTGAACAGGCACGCGTGTGATCGACTCTCTTTCCTTCATTGCAGCGCTACCAGGATTGGACGCAGCCGTTCAGGCTCTCAGCAGCCCTACGGGACTGGCAGTGGTCGTTGTCGGTACAGCGTTGGGAATCTTTGTCGGCGCCGTCCCCGGCTTGACTGGCACGATGCTGATCGCGCTGGTACTGCCCCTGACTTATGGTGCCGATCCCCTGCTGTCGATGGCATTCCTGATCAGCATTTATGTCGGGGCGGTCAGTGGTGGAATGATCACAGCAACGCTGTTGAGAATGCCGGGCACCCCAGCCTCGATCATCACCACTCTCGATGGCTACCCGATGGCCCAACAAGGCAAACCAGGTCGTGCTTTGGGACTGGGGGTGATGGCATCACTGGTGGGTGGCATGATTTCGTGGGCATTTCTGGTTCTGCTAACCAGTCCGATTGCCAAACTCTCCTCCAAGTTTGGTTTCTTTGAATACTTCTCTCTCGTCATGATGGCGTTAGTCCTGATTGCAACGATTGGTGGCAAATCACTGTCCAAATCGCTGTTCTCTGGTTTTCTGGGGATTTTTCTAGCCATGCCGGGCATCAATGCGGCAACCGGCCAAGCCCGACTGACGTTTGGCATCACGGAATTGAACGATGGCTTTCAATTGCTGCCCGTCCTGATCGGCTTGTTTGCAGTCAATCAGATTTTGCGAGACATCACGAACATCGAACAGAAGGCCACACCGATTGAGCTTGGGACGGAAAGTGTTTTTTTAAGAGCATCTGATTTTGTCAAGCATGGCATCAACCTCATTCGATCCTCAGTCATCGGAACATGGATCGGCATCCTGCCAGGCATTGGAGCCAACATCGGGTCCGTGACGGCTTACAGTGTTTCCAAGAGTCTTTCCAAGACACCTGAGAAATACGGCACAGGCCACGAGGATGGTGTGGTTGCCTCCGAGGCAGCCAACAATGCGACGATCGGTGGGGCTCTGATTCCTCTGATAGCGATGGGACTTCCCGGCAGTGTCGTGGAAGCTGTTCTCCTGGGCGCTTTGGTCATTCATGGCTTACAGCCCGGGCCCCGTTTGTTCAGCGAAAGTCCAGACATGGTGTACACCATCATGGGCGCCATGCTGATCGCCAATATTGTGATGGCCGCCACCATGCTCTTCTCGATGCGTCTGCTGGCAAAAGTGGTGCATATCCCTCGACCCTATCTGCTACCCGTCATCCTGTGTTTTTGCGTGATCGGATCCTTTGCACTTTCCAATCGACTGTTTGATGTATGGGTGATGCTGGGATTTGGCGTGCTGGGCTTCCTGCTCGAATCCGTCAAAATCCCCCTGGCACCTTTCATCATTGGTTTTGTACTGGGGCCCATTGCGGAGGAGAACCTGAGCCTTGGACTGCAAGCTTCCAATGGCAGTTTTCTGCCAATCGTCACCCAGCCCCTGTCGCTGGTATTCATCGTGATTGCGTTCGCGATGCTGCTGGTTCCTGTGCTGAAGACGCAACTCAGAGCCCGGCAGGAGAAGATGAAATGAGAATCCCGACACTGCTCTGGCATGTGGGTGCGATCACAGTGATCGCCAGCTTGATCGGCTGGCAAATCCTGCGATCCAATTCACAATCAGCCGACAGCGGATATCCCGAACGACCCATTCATATCGTGGTCCCCTACGATGCCGGAGGCGGCAGCGACACTTTTGTTCGAATCCTGCAAAAAGGAATCTCCGAAGACCAACTGGTGGACCAGCCTCTGGTCATCATCAATCAACCCGGTGGCGCCGGAACCATTGGCAGTCGTGAAGTAAAAAATGCAGACCCGGATGGTTACAAGATTCTCTGTCACCACAATGCAATCATCACTGCACAAATGGCAGAAACAGTCGACTATGGACCCGAGGCCTTCGAACCAATCGCAATGACCGGTGAGATGTCGATGGTGATTCTGGTCCGCGACGACTCGCCCATCAAAAATATCGTTGATCTTTTGCAGACAGCCAAGGATAAACCGAACACCATTCGGTTCGGAGCCAATAAGGGAGCACCTGCTTACTTCACCACGTTGCAATTACAGAAAGCACTCGCGGGAGCAGAACTCAGCATTGTGTCCGCAGGTGGTGGGGCCGATCGTTACAGCAAAATTCTGGGAGGCCATCTGGAAGCTGGCATTTTTTCCCTCTCAGAATACCTCGATTTTCGTGGAGTCGAAGGGACACCCGCCGATCAGAACATCCGCGCCATTGCGCTGCTCAGTAACGAACGGCACGAGTCGATTCCTAATGTGCCAACCACGATCGAAATGGACATTCCGGTCATACTCACCAATGCCAATTACTGGTGGGCGCCGAAAGAAACACCCCCAGCAGTGCTCGATTTCTGGGCCAATGTGCTCGCCAAGGCAATGCAAAACGAAACGGTCCTGGCTGAACTGGCTCGCCTACGCATGGACCCCACCTACGATCGCGACTTGCCACTGAAAGAACGTTTGGACGATACGATCAAGCAATTCAGTCTGGTAGCAGAACAAGAGCAATCATGGCTGCCAAATTTCACCGTTTATGTCGCCGCCCTGCTGTTCATCTTTCTGACATGGGCGATCCTCGAATCAATGCTGAAAAAAAATCGGCAGGATCCCGTAGCCTCGCCACTGCCATCAGTACCTTTCCGAAAACGGCCTGACATTGCGATCGCCTGCTTTGCACTGCTGTGTGGATATGTATTCCTGCTTTCCACCGCTTGGTTACCGTTTGCCATCGCTTCGGCGACCATGGTCGCATTGATTGGTGGCCAAATGATGCGGGCTGCCCCGGCTAAATGGATAGTCCTGTTGGAACTCGCCGT
>PKCN01000227.1 GCA_002862205.1 Planctomycetaceae bacterium
TGACGATGGGAAACCGTGACGATGGGAAACCGTGACGATGGGAAACCGTGACGATGGGATACCGTGGCAGTATTTGATTTGAAACAGGAATTCCCGCATCAACAATGAGCCTCACCGCAAGGCGTTGTTGCATGGTTACTGGTCGAGCAAGTTTTTTTTAAAACCTGAATCCGTCCTCGATTTGACCGTTCTTGATCACGATGGGGATTCCATCGCGAACTTGCAAGACGTCGTCTTCACCTTGATTTTCTACGCCTGACTCATTTACGATCTGGACGTTGGAACCGATCCGACAATTCTTGTCGAGAATGGTTCCTGCAATGGTCGTTCCCGACCCAATTCCGACGGGCAGAATACCATCGGCCAACTTGGCCGGGTCATCCATGAAGTCAGCCCCCATCACAACACTGTCTTTGATAACTACATTGTCTCCGATGACGGTTCTTAGTCCAATCACACTGTTTGAGATCGTCACATTTTGACCAATGCGACAACCATCAGCGATCAGGCTACCAGTGATTTGTGTATCACCCATGATGGTTGGTGGTAAAAATCGGGGACGGCTGTAAATGGGCGCTTCAGGGTTACGAATATCAAAAGGCGGTGCGGCACCCGCCAAATTCAAGTTGGCTTCGTAGAAGGCACGAATGGTTCCGATGTCTTCCCAATATCCGTCAAAGAGGTGCACTTGAACTTTGTGGGAGTTGATTGCTTCGGGAAACACTTCCTTCCCAAAATCCTGATGATCATTGCTATTGAGCAGGTCAACCATGGTTGACTTGTTGAAGATATAAAGCCCCATGCTGGCCAGGCAATCACGGCCACGACTGGGAATACCATGAGCATCGATCCAACTGGGCTCCATTCGAACGCTCTGGATTTCCTCCTCCGATTGCGGCTTTTCAACAAAACCACGAACTTGACCGGCATCGTCAACTTGCATGATGCCCAGTGCGGAAGCGTCTTTCCTTGAAACAGGAATTCCCGCAATGGTGGCATCAGCCCCTGATTCAATGTGCGTCCGCATCATCTCCCGGAAATCCATGCGGTACAGTTGGTCACCCGAGAGAATCAGGACATGCTCAATCCAGTCTTCTTCGAGGTGTACCAGGTTCTTCCGGACTGCATCGGCGGTTCCCTGATACCAATCCGTCCCCTGATTGACGGTCTGCTGAGCAGCGAGCAATTCAACAAATCCCCCATTAAAATGATCAAAGGTATAAGTTTGCCGTAGATGTCGATGCAAACTTTCCGAGAGGAACTGAGTGAGAACGTAGGCCCGATTCAAGCCACTATTGATGCAGTTACTGATCGGAATATCGATCAACCTGTATTTGGCAGCGAGTGGAACAGCCGGCTTGGCTCGAATTTTCGTGAGCGGAAAGAGACGTGATCCGCGGCCACCACCGAGAATCAGAGCGATGGTTTTTGAGAGATCCATAGAAAAGACTCTGCTGGTAATACTTCGAATTTGTCTAACCTACAGTTTTTAACCGGCAGGACGAGAATTCGATAGTCACCGTTTTCAATCTTCACCAGTACTTCTCAAAACGAATGGTTCCCGGGCCTACAGAGTTACTCTCGTCGCTAAAGCCAGCGGCTCTCAACAGAGGCAACATGCCTGGGGTGGAAGGTGGATCTGCACCAGGTGGCACATAGCCGATCATGGCGGGATTTCCGCACAAGAATACATGCGTATTTTCAGCAGACAGCGGATCTCCAGCAGCTTCCGCGAGCTTCCCTGATGTAAAAAGCTGCTGCAGGTACTGCTTGCCCACAAAGTTGGGATGAGCCTCGTCGAGATTCTCGGGGTCTCTTGTTGTGAACGGCAGATAGCAATAGTTCGGGTACTGCCGCATCAACTCGGCATGCTCCACCGCATAAGCGAGGTCAACGCAATGCCGGACGCTGGTCACGTTGACAATCCGACCCTGATGCCCGGTCGCGAGCAATTTGGCGGTCATTGCGTTGTGAGGAGCCTCACCTGTTCCGGTTCCCAACATCAAGACGGTATCGTTGACCCCCACTTCCTGCAGGGTGTAATGCCCGGTGATTTTTTTCTGCACTTCCAATCGATCGCCCACGGCAAAATCGAACAGACGTGGTGTTAATACCGGCGGCTTGTTTTCGGATGAACTTGCCGCGCGAACCAGCGTGATATAGAACTCGAAATGATCAAGCGAATCGACCGGAGCCACACGACCGTCAGCACCCAGCATGGGGCAGGAAATGGAATAGGCGCGACGCGTCAGCCGACGGAGTTTCTTCTCTGGAACCTCCTCGGCCTGAGTCCCGGAAAGCCTGCGTTCCCAATTTCCAATGCCAAGAGCCACATATTGACCGGGCTCGAATGCGGGAATCGGATTGTCCGGACGAATCCTGAAGCGAGCCAAGTCACTATTGGCATCAATCCGCTCAATGATCGTCGCGTTATAGAATTTTTCACGAAGCTGAGTTGCCTCGGCGGCTTCCAAGGGTGCCGAACCGATCATGTCGCTCAATGTGGCTCTCCGCAGGATTGATCCTTGAATCCATTTCGTCCCAAACGTAACAAACGGCGCAAAACCTCAAAACTCCGCAAAATATGCTCGATTTTCGGCGCCGCATTTGAAACGCAATCTCAATATAATGGATTCCGAAGTCTCCATGCGGATCTACCGCAATCAACTCTGCTCAACTGCCGAAATGGGCATTCCTGACGATTTTAAGGCACAAATAGCGATGCATACATCGAACGGCCGGAACCAAACATGCTCCTTTGAGTACCAGTTACGCTCCTTGAAGCATCGATTACATCGGAGCGTGACAAGAACATCGCGCGTCATGGTCTTCGCATCGCTCTCACTGATCGGGCTGGCAGCGGCACAGGCGGAGCAATGGACTAACCTGCTGGGTACTCATACGGTCGAGGCTCGCCTGGTGGGATTATGGGGTGACTCCGCAATCCTTGAGCTGGCGGGCGGAAAACGCGTTGCTGTTAAATTGGCAGATCTACGTGGTGAGAGTCGTATCCAGGCGCGAAAGCTGGCACAGGAACTTGAAACTGCCCGAGCAAGTCGAGTCTCGGAATTGAAAGGAAATGCATCAGTCGCCACAGCAAAAGCGCCCCAACCACTTCCCAAACCACCCGCTGCACCGGCTTACCAGCCGCCACAAGCCAACATGGGTGTTGCGGAGTTCATCGATCAGATTGATGGTGCAATCAACGATGGCCACCTGATCGCCGTTTATGATGCCCTGCCACCAAGTTATCGAAAAGATGTTGATGACGTGGTCAAACTGACAGCATCCAAACTGAATGAATCTTCATGGCAAGTTATCGTGGGTACGCTTCAGCGACTCGGAGACGTCATTATCAATCACCAAACGTGGTTCCTGTCGAACCCTCGCATCCAAGCTCTACCTCCAAAAGACTTGGATGCCGTTGAAGAACAGATTCTACCGCTGGCTGATCTGATGCGAGTGGGGCTAACACCAGAAGCTACAAGTTTGAATCAACTGCAGACGATTCGTTTCGGCCAGTGGCTAACCGAGCGAGATGAAGTGATTGCACCCTACTTGGCTCAACTGGTTGATCAAATTGGACTGAGTATCGGACGGCAGGTCACGGTGAAATCAGAAAAGGAGGGGGCTGCGGTTATCAGCGTGGAACAAGAGGGTGCCGCCCGTGATATCGAACTTATTTCCATTGACGGCTACTGGGTACCAAAAACGATTGCTGATGAATGGGCCAAAAATATTGATTCACTCAAAGGTGATATTTCGGGTACGACACAGACACTTGAAGTACTTAGTGGGCTGTTGGTCATTTTCAACCCAATGCTGAACCCGATGGCAAATTCACAAACCTCCGCTCAATTCCATTCGGCAATGGATGGCTTGTTTTCTCCAACCGCACAAACGCTCGTGACCACGTTTGCCGGGATTCTCGGCAAAGCACCTGTCGTTGCCTCGAACCAGAACAACGGACGTGGTAACAGTGGCTTCGGCGGATATAACGAAGATTATGGTGATGACATGGAAGATGACATGGGGGATGACATGTCAGGCGGATACGGCGGCAGCGGACCCGCCGCTTTTCCAGGAGCACCAGGCGGTCCCGGTGCTGGCGGTAGCAATGGCCGACCTCCCTCGCCCGGTGCACCAGGCGGTCCCAGTGCTGGCGGTAGCAACGGCCGACCTCCCTCGCCCGGCGCACCAGGCGGACCCGGCGCTGGCGGTAGCAATGGCCGACCTCCCTCGCCCGGATCTCCGGGCGGACCCGGCGCTGGTGGTAACAGTCGCCGGCCTCCCTCGCCCGGCGCACCTGGATGACCCGGAGCTGGTTGAGCAGAATCAGGAAAGATCAGTGGCAAGCAGTGCTTCTACTGTCGACCAACTCATGGATGCCTGTTCGAGTAACCGGCGAGTCAAAAATCCGCCCAACCCCATTCTTGATACTGCCTTGCATGGCAGCAAGAGAGTTTACTCAGGGACGCCCACTGTCGGGCTTACCTGCCGAATTGACGGGGTCGTGCAAGTGTCCCCTGAATCGCACAACGACCTTTCATTAGTCACGGAAATCCAGTCGTTTGAACGAGAAACAGCCTCGCCGCGTGGCCATCATTGGCGGTGGACTCTCTGGACTTTCCACTGCTGCTAAACTGCATCGCCTGGACAAGTCCATCCAGTTAGTCTTGTATGAAAGCGGGCATCGTGTAGGAGGTGTTATCCACAGTGAACAGGTCGACGATTTTCTCATCGACCATGGTGCTGACATGTTCTCTACGCAACCTTCGGCGGCGTTTGATTTCTGTTGCGAACTGGGACTGGAAGACCAGTTAATCGAGCCCAAGCTAAAGGGCCGGGGTGCCCGCATCGTTCGAACTGGGCAACTGCTTCCCATTCCCGAAGGTTTTGTACTCATGCGGGCCACACAGTTGTGGCCCATGCTGACCACTCCATTACTGACTTTGAAAGGCAAGCTGCGATTCCTGTTCGAACGCTGGATTGCACCAGCCAAAGATGAACAGGACGAAGCCGTGTCGACGTTCGTTCAACGCCGCATGGGTCAGGAGGTGCTGGATCGAATCGTGGCCCCTCTGTCAGCTGGAATCTACACAGCGGATGTGACCAAATTGAGCATGCAAACAACCATGAAAGGCATTGCCAGCATGGAAAAAAAGTATGGATCACTTGCCAGAGCGACGACGGTACGACGGCGTAAAGGTGAAGATTCAGTTGAACGAAGTAGCACAGGTGCACGATACGGGCAATTCCGCGCATTTCGGGGTGGGATGGTCGAACTGATCAACGGCATTGCACAATCATTACCCGATGAAGTAATCCAACTGAACTCGCCAGTGGATTCGATTCGCCCAGATGGCAATCAGTGGACCGTTTCTGAATCAGGAAATGACCATGAGTTTGACCACGTCGTGCTCGCTGTGCCGCCCAAAGCAGCGTTGCATCTGTTGCACCATGTTGCGCCACGGGCATCTGCTGAATTAGCCAAAATCGAATCCGCCTCCACGGCAATTGTGGTGTTGGGAGTATCAACGCAAGATATCCAACGCCCTGTTGAAACATTTGGCTTCGTCGTTCCTCTCTCTGAAAAACGCAGGATTCTGGCGGGCAGTTTCGCCAGCCATAAATTCAGCGGTCGATCACCCGAAGATCATGTCCTGATCCGTGTTTTCATAGGCGGCGCGATGCAGGCCGATTTACTGGACAAGTCCGACGAAGAACTCATAGAAATTGCACGTGAAGAACTGGGAGAACTCATTGGGCTGACGGGTGAACCGGTCGTGACCCGTGTTGTGCGCTGGAATGATGCCATGCCACAATATCACGTCGGGCATGGCGATCGTGTCCGTATCATTGATGAGGATATCGCCCTGCTACCCAATCTCTCGTTCATCAGCAATGCGTTGCACGGGGTCGGGATTGCTCCGGTGATCAAACAGGCGGAGCAGGTTGCCCTGGAAACCATCGCATCCCTGCAAGAATCAGGCGACTCGTCGGACAATGAGGGTATTGGGTGATAATTCCGACCTCAGGCTGAGCGACCGATCGCTCAGTGGAAACCGAATCTTCTCCATCGCGTTTCTCATGGCAACAGCATCCCGAAATCGTTTGTTGGGATTGGGATCAATCGCCTTGCGAATGAGAGCAACGAGATCACTTGAAAGCCCACGACGCAGCTTATTGAATGCTGGCAGGGACTCGAAAGGGTACTCAGGAACCTCTCCAGCCAAGGCACGATAGATCACCAAACCCAGCGAAAACACATCGCTGCGATAGGACGGATGCCCCATCGCCTGTTCAGGGGCCATGTAGCCGAGTGTCCCGGAAGCTGACACATCGTGCGCCCCACGCTCAATTCTGGCCAAACCAAAATCCGTCAACTGAATCGATTGTTCAGGAAAAAGGATGAAATTCTCAGGTTTGATGTCTCGATGCAAGACTTTATTTTCGTGAGCGTAGGCTACGGCACTGGTCATTTGCACGACGTAATCGATGGCTGTGGCTCGAGAAATCCGGCGACTCAAACGGTCTGCCAAAGATTCTGCACCCAAGGGGAATACGATCACAAAATGGCCATCGATAAAGCGGGCATCTTTGAGTGGCAACACGCAGGGGTGATCGAGTCTCGCCATGATGCGAACTTCGCGCTGCATGTCTTCCAGAGACTGTGAATTGGTGATGTACCGCTCATCGGGTATTTTCAGTGCAACTTTCCGATCTTCGATCAGATCGTGCGCTGAAAACACGGTCGCAAAACCACCTTCGCCCAATCGTCGTAACAGCCTGTACTTATCCAGACGCCGCCCAACGCGAAGGGCAGCCGTTTCTTCACCTTCGGCACAGAAGATCTTCAAGGAGGGGGCCACAAGCATCTCGTCGGTCGCGTAACGAATCAAATCCATCAGGCTGGGAAAAATACGTAAGTGATGGGGATCACTTGAGGCCGGGAAACACAATCGTCTTTCCCAACAGTACCTATTCTTCCCGCCACAGTTGGGTTACATCGTCACACTCATACCGATTAGCACAGTTTTTCCGACCGCACTCTGAGCTACCATCAGCGAATACCATTCGCCAAACGGCAAAGGCGTCACATTTTAACGTGCCAAGCCTTCACGTTGGCAGCTTGTCGACGCCTGTTTTTCACGTGGCCGCCTATTTATCCGTCGAATGGATCCGGCGGAACAGGAGCAACCGCATGTCGGCAACCTCCCCCCCCACTACCTTGCGAGCCCTTAAAGTCAGGGTCGTCTTACCTGGTTCAAGATGCACGACGCCAAGCGTCATCGGACGCCAATCACGTACATAACCCTCCACTCGTGGAAAACGATCCTCGGCCGCCCCAATCAAGGGGACTTCATTAGCAACTTGAATCATTTTCTCAATTTTCTGATCGCCGATGGAAAGCTCAATCGTAGATCCAACATCGTCCTGCTTGCAGGCATAGTACATCTGCACCTCATACTCGCCACTGCCAAGAACTTCCACATCCCATGTGATCGAATCCTCCGGCGTCTTCCAATTCGTCATGAAAGTACAGTTGGGAAACCGATTGCTCCGTCGAACGCCTCCATGCGGCTTGGCATCTCGAGAGGGCAACTGGGTAAACTCTGCATCGGGATGAGCCAGTGTGATTGGCCGTGTCGCGGGGTCTCTGCTGGATTTCAGGGCGGTTTGCCCCAACCAATCATCCAAGTCTTTCTTGAGTCTTTTCATGACCTTTGGTTGTTGTTGGGTCAAGTCGTTTTTCTCGCGGGGGTCGTTGATGATGTCGTAGAGCCCCCCTGTCAACTGCAGACGGTACCGATCGTCTCGCACGGTCGCTTTTTTATTCCAGGCACTGAACATCAGACGGGATTTCCAGTCATCGCCGGCGCCGGTTAACAATGGCCTAATCGATCGGCCATCAAGCGGCTTGCGAGCATCAAATTCAATACCCGCAAAGTCTGCCAAGGTCGGCAATAAATCAATCGCACCTGCAATGCGATTGACCTTGGTACCCGGTTTGATGCCTCGAGGGTACCGAACAATGCAAGGTGATCGTAAACCACCTTCGTTGGTCGAACCTTTTCGGCCCCGCATCCCTGCATTGAAACGTGAACCATTCGGCCCATTATCGGAAAAATAAATGACAATCGTGTCCTCACCCACACCAATCCTGTCGAGATGCTTGATCAACCGCCCAACATTGGCATCAATATTCTCACACATCGCCAAAGCAGCCCGGGTGTGTAGCAGTTTTTCTCTCTTCGCATTCGCTGGCTCAGGATCTGGCACGATTTCCTTTTCAGCAAATTTCTGCCAATGCTGATCTGGAACCTGCATCGGTGAGTGCGGAGTATTCAGCGCCAAGTAGACAAAAAACGGTTGGTCGCGATGTGAATCAATGAATCGGATCGTGCGATTAGTCAAATCATCGACAATGAAACCATCCCCTTTGACGAGACGACCATTATGTTCCAGCATCGGTGAGTAGTAATTGCCCCAATGACCACTGCAAAAACCGTAATAGTCATCAAAACCACGGGCATTGGGATGGTAGGGATACTGCATACCGCTGTGCCACTTTCCGTAGCATCCCGTTGCATACCCACCCGCTCGAAAAACCTCAGCAATCGTCTGCTCATCAGCGTTGAATCTCTCACCACCCGCAGAGGTGCTGTAGACACCCGAACGATTGTGGTATCTGCCTGTCAAAAACTCGGCTCTTGTGGGTGAACAAACTGCACAAACATAAAACCGGTCAATTTCAGCACCCTGACGCGCCATCGAGTCAATATTGGGGGTGGAAAGATTTGGGTTTCCGTGCAAGCTCAGGTCTCCCCAGCCTTGATCATCCGTCAAAATCACAACCACATTGGGCTGCTGAACTCCATCCTCCGCCAGACAGAAAGCAGATTGCAGCAGCATCCCGGCAAAAGACAGTAACAACCAAGCAGCGAAATTCTTATGGTCAGGGATCAATGACATTTTCATTCCTTCTCGTGAACAGCTATTTTCTGCTACCCAGCCTAATTTGGTAATCGCGATCCAGCAACGCACACGAATCCCGGAAAGCTACTGGTTCAAGACAATCGACTGCCGAACTTGCCTTTATACTGAGACCCATGGAGACGTCACCACACGAAAAAAGCAACGCCGCTGGTACTTCGAACGGCACAAATGATGGGCAGGCTGATGCCCCCCAAGCCCAAACTGAGGATCATCAGGAAGTGCTTGAGACGGTCATGGCTGAATATCTGGAAAAGATTGATTCGGGAAAAACGCCTGATCCCGCAACCTATCTTGAAGCCTATCCCCAACACGCAGATGAACTTTCTACGTTTTTCCGCAATCACCATTGGCTGGGCACCACCTCGACCCCAGACACTCCCTCTCTTTTGGGCGCAAATATCGGTCCTTATCAGATTGAAAGAGAGATTGCACGAGGCGGTATGGGAGTCGTCTATCAGGCTCGTCAGGAGGGCCTTGATCGAAGCGTTGCTTTGAAACTGATCAGCGGTGGTGTTCTGGCGGGCAGTGAGGAACGCAGTCGTTTCCGTTTGGAGGCAGAGGCTGCAGCCCGCCTTGATCATCCCGGCATCATTTCGATTTATGACATTGGCTCATGGCGAGGCTATGAATATTTTTCAATGTCCTACATCGATGGACCTACATTGCAGGAGCACGTCGATGCACGTGATTTGAGCGATGACCGAATCGCCACCCTGATGCAGTCCATCGCCGAGGCGGTTCACTATGCGCATCGGGCTGGCATTGTCCACCGAGATCTGAAACCAGACAACATTCTGATCAATGCCGAAGGTTTTCCATTGATTGCTGACTTTGGATTGGCAAAAACACACCGCGGGGGAAGCATCCTGACTCAAACCGGGCAGGTGTTGGGGACCCCCCACTACATGAGCCCGGAACAGGCGAGTGGGGGACGCGACTCGAACGCCTCCTCCGATATCTACTCGCTCGGTGCAATTCTTTACGCGATGCTAACAGGACAACCTCCCCATCAGGGTGACTCAGCGGCGCAAATTCTCCGAAGCCTCGCCGAGGACGAACCTCTTGCACCACGCCAGATCCGCAAAGAAGTACCGCCCGATCTTGAGAACATCTGTTTAAGAGCGATGCGACCTGAACCGAGTGACCGTTACGACACCGCCCAGGCGATGGCACTTGATCTTGAACGTTACCGTTCTGGCGAGCCGACGCAAGCTGGAAGTAGCGGCCTTTTGGATCGGATGGCACGGGAGTTCAGGCGAGACCAGCATCAGACGTATTTCAAGAACTGGGATCGGGCCTTGGAGAATATCGGCTTCGTTGTTTTCCTAGCCCATCTGCTGATGTTTGGGATGCAGTTTGTATTTGAAACACCCAACAACGGGCTTGCTTACTGGCCAGCACGTACCGTGATGATGTGCAGCATCCTGATCATAATTTATCGAGCCCGAGAGGGAGTCATGCTGCCAAGCAGCATGGCGGAACGCCCTGTCTGGTCGATCTGGATCGCCTATCTCGTGACCCTCGCCGTACTCAATTTGATCCCATTCATCAGTGATAGCCAGCAGGGCAACGTCTTTCAGACCGCAGCGGCACTCAGTGGGTTTGCGTTTATCGCCATGTCGGGCCACATTTGGGGTGGCTCCGCCTTCTTGGGGCTGGGTTTTCTGAGCGTGGCCGTGGCCTGTGCCTTTTTTCAAACAATATCGCCACTACTGCTCGGTAGCATGTGGCTGATGAGCATGTTGACCATTGCTCGCCACTACCGCCTGAAATCGGCAAACTAAGCATGTACTTGCTCCGTAACAAGCGTGTGGACGTTCAAAATCCTGTGGCAATTCACCCCCTGAAAACGTGCTCCACCTTTCAAATGCCGGCTGGGTGAAACCTTGGCGGATCATGTTTACAATAGTGTCTTGCTTTTGCCCTTCATTCCAGCCACGAGGTAGCCGCCGCGATGCGTGACCCCCATTCAATCAATCGACGTGTCTTTCTTGAATCTACCGCCGCTGCGGCAATCGCCACCGGCTCAGTAATCACCTCCGGTCTACAGGTTGCCGCAGCCGAAACGGCACCAAGTGCGGAATCCGTCGTAGGCACGCTCTACTCGACACTCAGCGACCAACAG
>PKCN01000032.1 GCA_002862205.1 Planctomycetaceae bacterium
ATCGACTATACCTTCAATTACGATTCCACTCGAAACTTGATCACTCTGACCCCGCTTGCAGGTGTCTGGCAGAATGATCGGTCCTACCGCATCGAAATCAACAACGTCGATCGCGATGTGCTGATTGCTCCTTCTAGCACCGTCATTCAGGATGGTGACCAGATGGAGGTCATCGACAGCAATGGTGGGCAAATTGTCTTTGAATTTGAGTCTGGTTATTCGCTCCTGTTGCCAGAGCCAATCACCTTGGTGGTGCCGCAAGTAGGAACCAGCATTGGTGGGGTCACAGACGGTGACTTCTTCCAGCTCAATGATGGGGTGAACCCAGCGGTGGTCTTTGAATTCAACGATCCTGGTGACACGACCTTGCCGGGCGCAGTGCCGATTGAATTGCCTGCGACACCCACGCCAGAGAATGAGGTAGACAAGCAGATTTTCCTTGAGGGAATTGCGGTATCCATCCGGGCTGCTATCCAGAATGAAGTGGACAACGGTGTTTTGGATCTGGATGTGGCAGGAGATGGCGTTCGCGTCGTTCTCGGCGCTGAGCCTGGTGCGACCGCCTCCACCGTAGCGACGGGCTTGCAGCAATTGCCGCGAACGCTCGCGCTTCGCGTGCCAACTCAGGGTGTGAGCGCCTTGGGTGGCATCGTCGATGGCGATACTTTCCAGATCGATACGGGTGGCGGACCAGTGACCTTTGAATTCGATACTGGTAACGGGATCGCCTCACCCCTGAATCGGATGGTGTCCGTGGTCGATGGTGAGACGGCCATTGACACTGCGATTGCCATCAAGGATGCGATTGACAACGCTGGAATTGGACTGAATCCATCAATTGAAGACGATGGGTTGTCAGTTTATCTCAACCTTCCGCTTGATGGTGCAGCATCAGTCGAGCAGGGACAATTGGCGTTGGTTGGCTTGAGTCGACCTGCCCTCGATGAAGAGAAGATCGTGATCACGCCATCCGATGGGGTATCGGACCCTGTCGTATTCGAAATCAACCGCACGGATGAACGTGACAGTCTCGGTGTCGAGATCAATCCAGGTGTGGGTGATGGTGTCACAGCCCCCAACATCGCCATCGATCTGACTCGTGCGACCACGGGTGATGACTTTGCCGCTTTAGTGGCCAATGCAATTCAAGGTCTCAACCCAATTGCGGGCTTGAATCCTGCTGATGTGGAAGTGATCAATGGCGGTGCCCTGCAGATTGGCGGTGAAGAGGGGCTTGGCCTTGCGGTCGATGCCAACTCCATGGAGGTGACTGGATCGCCATCGGTCAGTGGTGCATCCACGGTCGAAGTGGCTGGTCCCCTGCTACTCAGTTTACCGCTGGTTGGTGGTACAGGTATTCTTGATGGCAGCGTCATGGTGCTGACCGCTGACACCGGCGAGGAAGTGATCTTTGAGTTCAACTTGAATGGAACACCTGTCACGATTCCGACTGCCTTGCAGGTGCCTTACAACTCAGTCGACCCTGTCGACACCGTTGCCGCTAATATCGCGCTGGTGGTCAACGCAGCCAATCTCGGGATTACCGCAACTAACATTTTAGGCGGTCAGGTGTCGTTCGGGCGAATCAGTGAATCACGCGTCAATATCAACGGGATCTTTGATCCCACAGGTACGGGGCCATCGGCTCCAGGCCTTGATGGAGCAGTGCTGAAACGCGGAATCGTCAACGATGGGGAAGTGATGGTCATTTCTCAAGGTGCAACGACCGTGAGCTACGAGTTTGAGGCAGTGGCTGCTGGAGGTGGTGTAGCGACTGGAAACGTGGCGGTTCCATTCACCTCGGATAGTACTCCCGGGCAGGTAGCGCTCGCTCTGGCCTCAACGATCAACAACAATAAATTGGGCTTGGCAGTCAATGCAGTGGCTGAACTTGATCCGGCTACGGGGCTTGCGACTGGCAAAGTGCTCCTGAATGACCAGCCTGGCACAGTGGTTGATATTACGGCGGCTCCCACGCTCGAAAAATCGGGTGTGCCCGGCGGTGCGACTGCCATTCGTTATTCATCCCTGTTCGGGACAAACGAAATCAAGTTGGCAATGATCGAAGCGATCAACTCGGTGAACCAACCGGGTGAAGCAGCGGTGACCTCACTGTCGGCAGAAGATAGAGGTGGTGATACGTTCTTTGTGACCAACGCTTCGTTGTTCCGAGGTGTGGCAGCCACCGGCGGCACCGTGGCGAACTTCTCATTGCCTGGCGTGCAGGACATTGCTGGAAATAAATTGGAAGCGAACCGTCCTGACTTCTCGACTCAGTTCACCATTCTGATGCCAACGGCACAATTGGACTTTGGTGATGCACCAGATCCAGTCAATCTGGTCAATGGTCGGTACCCAACCAAGCTGGTGAGCAACGGTCCACGACATGTTGTCGGAAATGGACCGCTGTTGGGTACTAAAATTGACGCCAATCTGGATGGTTTGCCGGGCGTCACTGCGAATCGTGATGATGTTGCAATCGCTGTTGAGCATGATAGTGCAAGTCTGTTCGCAACTGCTCTGGCTGGGGGCGGCGCTGAAATCACCATCAGTACACCGGGTGGTTCAGATCCAACGATCTGGGATGGGGATACCTTTACCCTTGATCTGGGGACCGCTCAAGCAACGTTTGAGTTTGATGTGCTGGTCGATAATTCGGGTGCCTTTGACGAAGATCACTACGCAGTAAGGCCGGACATCGATGATTCCGCAATTTCCATTGCCGAAGCAATTCAGGACGCGATCAACGAGGCAAGGTCTGAAACTAATTCCCGGTTCAATCCTGCTTCTGTGGTGATCACAGGCGATGCGACCACGGCAACCGTCAACATCAGTGCTGACGATGAAGATGGCGTCGGTTTCATTAGCGAATTCAACCCACTGGGGATTTTGAATCAGGGAGTCTATCTTCCCATCGAAGTGGATGTGACCGGGGCCGGAGTCCTCGAAGGTTGGATCGATTTCAACGCCGATGGTGACTGGGATGATCCGGGTGAGCAAGTCTTGCCAATGGTCTTCGACCCTGCAACCCAGGCGTTGCGAGATGAGTTGTTGCCCGTGAATCAAACAGGGGCTGTCTCGAATATCTTTGCTGATACCGGCGGGACAAGCACTCGTGTTTTCAATTTCGTGGTTCCACCAACGACTCCGAATCCACCATCGGCCTTGACGACTTATGCGAGGTTCAGGGTTTCGAAGGAGGGAGGTCTTGGGCCTGATGGTCTTTCGCTCAGCGGTGAAGTTGAGGATTACTCAATTCGCCTCCTGCCTGGTTTGCCACCGGAAATCGTGAATCCCGAAGTCATCTACGATCACGCCAATCTTTCGGAAGATAACCTGTTCGTCGCCGATGGCCTTGCGGGCAATCCAGCGGGACTGCTTGATGGCATTACCGATCCTGATGGACAGCCTGTTGCGATTTACATCGATGATGTTGTCAGCAACCAGATGCTGCAAGTTGATCCTGACGGACCAAGCGGACCGATTGTACCTGTTGATGCTGGCGAGTTGACTTTGAACTCTGACGGTACCTTTAGTTTCGCACCCGAAACCGACTTCAATGGCGAGGTCACGTTCACCGCCCGGGTCACCGATCAACCCGTCGACCCGACGTTGCAGTTGGTGAATTCGACACCATTGACTGTCACACTCAACGTGTCAGCCGTTAATGATGCTCCGGTTGCAATCGCACCTCCGGTTGTGGTTGCGAGGGAAATCAATGAGGACGAGCCAGCCGTGTTCAATATCACGGATATTGATCCTGCTCAGTCTCTGATTGACGGTAAATACATTCCCGGCAACGTCACATCAGTCGATGAGATGGACCAGACGATGAAGATCCTCGAGGCGGGGACGCTTACCGGTCTGGTCTATCTTTCAGACCAAGGTGGTAATGTGACGGTTTCTCCCGATGGCTCGACGATCACGTACACACCACCGGAAAACTACAACGGGAATGTCCCGCCGGGTACTGATTCATTTACCTATCTCGTGATTGATGAACCGGGTGGCATTTTTACCCCGCAGCAGTCCGCAGATGTGGGAACTGTGAATATTACGTTTGTTGCCGTCAATGATCCGCCTGAGGCCGTAGACGACACTTACAACGCTACGGAAAACGCCGATTTGGTGATTCCGCTTACTGGCAGCCTCAATGGTGTCGACGGAATCTTCAACAACGATAACGGCGGACCAAGTGACGAGGATCAGAATCTGACCTTGAAGGCGGATGATTTTCCCCAAGCCACATTGCAAGGCGGTACGGTTACCTATGATGCAGTCAACGCACAGTTGACCTATTCACCGTTGCCAAACTTCAGTGGCACTGATGAGTTTACTTACACCGCCGTTGATGATGGTGGCTTGGAAGACATGGCAACGGTCACCCTCATCGTGGCTGGGATAGATGACAGTCCTGTCTTCCTTGGCGTCAATGGGCAAACGGGCGTCACGCAAATCACGCGTGACGAAGCAAAAGCAGGTGGCGATATTGTTACCTACGATTTGAACACCTGGTTCAGTGACCCAGAAGGTGCGTCCTTGACTTTCACATCAAGCACGACACCGGACCCAACGTCACTGTTCTCACACTCCATTGCCGCCAATGTCCTGTCATTGGACTTTGCAGCGTTCGAGTCCGGTTCTGCTAACCTGACGGTGAACGCGGATGACGGCGGGTCAACGCCAACAGCCGCAACCATCCTGGTAACACTTAACGATACGCCAGATGGACCGTTGGTTATCACCGCTCAGGATCCTTTCCTAGTGACGGGAATTGAAGATACACAAGTGACGCAGGATATGTCGGTTGTGTTCAGTGACCCAGATGGTGATGCGATGATTTATCACGTGACTCAACTGGGAACATTGATCAACCCGACGACGAGCCAGATTCAGAACCACGAATTGGTGCAGGTCATCGAATTTGTGGGAGATGAAATGAGAATCACCCTGCAACCGGATCAGCACGGCGCGGTTACGCTCACTCTGGAAGCAGACGATCAAATTTCAAGCACACCGAATGCTTCACATGATTTCCTGCTGACCGTGACCAGTGAGCCTGACTTCCCCGTCGCAGTGGATGACGCGTATGGTGTTCCGATCGGCTCAGCATTGCAGGTCACCAATATCAGTGAAGCACTTCTTGGCAATGATTATGATCCTGATGGTGATGCGATCACCTTTAACTCAGTCGTCGTGAATCCAACCGATGGTAGTGTTGTCGTCAACGCTGACGGAACCTTCACCTATACGAATGCTCAAGGAACGATTGGTGGAACTGATACTTTCACTTACAAGATCTCAGACAGCACTGGCCGAGAGAGTAACGATGCGACCGTAACCATTACCTTTGAAGCTTCGGCGTATCAGAATCCAATCGGTGGTTTCTCGACTGACGTCAATGCTGACGGTTTTATCACTGCCTTGGATGCATTGAGGATTATCAACTTCCTGCAAATACAGGGTGGTCCGAGTATTCCTGTAAGCAGCATCGGGTCCGCTCCGCCAGATTACCTGGACACCAATGGAAATGGTGCGGTGACCGTGTTGGATGCTCTGGAAGTGCTGAACGTTCTGGCGCAGCAAGGTGGCAGTGGTGAAGGAGAGTTTGCTCCTCAGGGAGCTGCAGAGTTTGGTGTTACTTCAAGCTTTGTTGCGGCAAGCCGCAGCGGTTTGCCGGTTCGGGATATGGAGCGGGTAAACGACGGGGAACTGGGCAACGCCGAGGGTTTTGCAACTCCATTGGATCAGCTATTGACCAGTGGTCTGGATCTGAACTCCGCTGCTCTTGAGTCCGCTGTTCAAGTGATGGAAGAGTCTGAACTGGTGGACGCCGCATCCGCTGATCACGTGGACGAGGCCTTGGCTTGCGTTCTTGATGAAATCGATGTAGCTCTAACGGTAGAGTAGCGAATGCTCACAAGCAGGGTGTCCGTTCGTGGCACCTTGCCACGATCCTGACCTAGCGTCCGCGAATGACAATGATTCCCGGCAGGCAACCAACGTTGCCTGCCGGGTTTTTTTATGGCTTGAGAAGGGCGGTTTCTTGATTTTCAGCCAGCCGGGTGTGCCGCAATTGATGCTGGGTTGCAGGCAGAACCCTTTGAATTTACACCCCCCTGATTGCCTGCCCGGAAGAGTCGCATTCCTGGCCCTAGAAAAAACAGCTGTTTTTTCCAAGATTTACTGATAAACGCTCTAGCGCAAACTAAATTGGTCTGGCTCCGGATTGTGACGGTTATGTTGATGATTCGGAGAATTGCATTTTTACCATTATTATTGATTTTGTCGTTTTTTTGGCACTCTTTTCAGGTGATTCTCCCCATGAGCAAAAGACGCAACCCACGCAAACGCAGTCTTTTCGCATCCTCTCGGCAACTTCGGCATGAAGCATTGGAACGCCGCGAACTGTTGGCGGCAGAATTCGGTGACTACCTGCAGCAGCCTGAGCGCGCGGGAGACCCGATGCTGATTGCTGTTTCGCCGAACAATGGCGAGTTGCTCGATCTGGATCCGCAGGACATGTCTGCCAATCGCAGAATGACTGCACCCAAATCAATGAATATTTTCATTGGTGGTGATCAACCTCTGGATGCAACCACTTTCCGTGGTGCATTCCAGTTGCAGTATCAGCGTGAAGGGAACTTTGGCGCAGCGGATGTCGAAGACGTCGTGATTGGTGTCATCGATCCAGATGATTCAGGGCGCGGGTTGGCCATTCGATTTGCGGACAACCTGAAAGATGGCTTTTATCAGTTGTCGATCACCACACAGTTGCAGGACATCAATGGGGTCTCTTATGTGCCGCGTTCACCGGTTCCAGTGCCAGGAGACGCTACCGGGTTGTTACGTCGCGATGTGATCAGTTTTGAGGTTGAGACTGGGGCCAAAATCACAGCTGTTGTTCCGCAGCCATTGAGTGCTGGCAGTCAGTCGATGGATACCATCGACGTTTACTTTGATGATGCTGATCTGTTTGATTCGGGATCAACGGTTACTCAGCCAGATTTCTATCAATTGATTGATACGAACAACACGGTCACCACGGAAGATGATGTTATTCATAACCCTCTTTCGGTAACGACTGATGCCGCAAGTGCGCGAGTATCGTTGTTGTTCAATTCTGACCTGGCTGACTTGGTCGGTGACTCGGGCGATTCGCTGCGTCTGCGAATTGGTGATGATGATTTGGTGTCAGGTGCCAACGCAGAAGTCAGGAATGAGTTGGTTCCGGGTGAGCCAGGCTTGTTAGCCACCGATGCCCACATGGTTACATCGGTCAATCCAACGGATGAACGTTGGTCGTTTGTATTGCAGCAGACGATCGTGAATGCCGGCAGTGGTCTGGCACCCATGGTTGATAATCCGGGAGGCATCAATGAGCCTGGTCATCGTGACATCGAAATTACTGGTGAGAGTCATTTCTGGAATCGTGAAGATCGCGACCAGGACAATGAAATTCCCGAGATTGCATATACGTTTCTTCGTGATCAGCCCTATGGCGTGAATTCCCAGGGGCAATCGGTCTACAACGAAATGGACGCCGATCAGGAGACCCGTTTTCGCGAGATTCTGGAAGTCTATGGTGAGGTCATGGGAGTTGACTTCGTCGAGACCGAATCCGATGGGATGCAATTGTTGGTTGGTGATCTGTCGATCGCAGGAACAGGATTTGTCAGTGGTGACGGTTTTTCTCCAGGGAACGCCGGGTCTTATGGAGTGGGGGCACCCTCATTCGAAGCGTTGGGCATACCTGCAAAGGTTGTGATGGACGCGGTCGATTTCCGAAGTCCAAGGCTGAATATTTTTGGGGGTCTTTTCTTTGATGTTGCGGTGCATGAGATCGGGCATGCTCTGGGATTGGGAAATGCTTACGACTTGCCGCAAGGCACGACCAATGGAGGTGGCTCCTTGGCCTATCCTGGAGGTGGGGGGTTATACATTCCTGAAGGTGCGGAGTTGACCTTCCCGGGGCCTGCCGATCGGATTCATGTCAACTATCTTGATCAGCGTGAGTCGTTGGATGTCGATCTGTATCAGATTGAAGTGGGGCAAGACGGAATTCTGAAAGCACAGACATTTGCTGCTCGTCTGGCAGAATCATCGCGTCTCGATACGCGTCTTTCGCTGTTCCTGAAGGATCCTGACACCGAGCGTCTGGAATTGGTCGCTGCCAATGACGACTTCTTCAGTTCTGACTCCTATGTTGAAATCGCGGTATCCCCCAATCCCGATGGGACGGCTGCCGATTACTTCGTCGGTGTTTCGGCTGAGGGTAATGCGCTGTTTGACCCCGACACAGGGCTTCCTTCTCCTGGTGGTGCCAGTCAGGGTGAGTATGAATTGCGAGTTGACTTTACCGCTGACATCGCTTTGACCACTGCGATCACCGATGGCAGCGGAAGTGTTCTTGATGGTGATCGTGATGGAGTGGCCGGCGGAAATTACAATTTCTGGTTTGAGCCTTCCGTTGACGATTCCGCTCTGGCATCCGTTGGGAACACGATTTACGTCAATAAAGATGCCGCCGTTGGTGGTGACGGAACGCTTGCGGATCCGTTGAACAATATTCCCATGGCGTTGAACCTCGCTGAGTCGCTCGTCTCCACGACTAACCCAGAGGGCGTCGTCGTCAAGCTTCTTCCAAGTGCCGGGCCGGATGGTGATGTAGCAACCGTTGGTGATAACGTCGCCTATGAAATTGGTCTGATCGCTTCGATCGGCCAAGTCCTGGAAGATGGCAGGAATCTGGAATTGCCCGGTGGAGTGCAGTTGGTGGTCGATGCCGGCGTCATCATGAAGTTTCTTGACAGCCGTATCTCGGTGGGCAGTGACAATGATGGCTTTGACCGCAGTCAGTCGTCGATTTCAGTTCAAGGCACGCCGGAATTGCCTGTCCACTTCACCAGCTACAACGACACGAATCTTGGGAGCAACAGTAACGTTCTCGGGTTTGCCGCCGGCGCAGGTGACTGGGGTGGTATTGAAATTCGCAATGATGTGGATCGAGCTCAAGGCCGCATTGATGTGGAACGCCAGGGCCTGTTCCAAAGTTATATCAACCACGCAAGTTTCCAGTATGGCGGCGGTGAAGTCTCCTCCATTGGCCGCGTGATTGCGCCGATTCACTTGTCAGAAGCAAGAGCCGAAGTTTCCTACAACACGATGCAGCTCAGTTCGGATGCGCCAATCTCAGCTGACCCGAATACCTTTGAGCTTACGACTTTCACCGAGCCGCGGTATCAGGCTAATCGTATCAGTGATTTCGGCTTCAGCGCCGATTACGATCGTGTTGGTCCTGTCGTGCACGGGAACCAGTTGATCAACAATCCTACCAATGGTCTGTTTGTCAGAATCGATACACCACCCGGGGGTGGGCTTGAGACACTGGAGGTGGCAGCGCGTTTCGATGATGTTGATGTTGTCCATGTCATCGCAGAAAACTTTGTGCTGGAAAGTGTTCCGGGTGGTTTAGTGCAGGATTCGCAGCAGCCCGATCCTGTGGTTGGATTGATCACGCAGCCAGCTGGTGCTCTGGCTCCAGGTGATTACAGCTATACCTACACGTTCGTTGATGCATTCGGGTATGAAAGCCCCAATTCCGAACCCCAGCAGGTAACATTGGCGGCCAATGAGAATGTCCAGTTGACTGACATTCCAGTCGCTACCGGAAAGTACGTTGGCCGACGACTCTACCGCAGTTTCAACAGCGGACCATTCAAGTTGGTCGCTGAGCTTGATCGTACTTCATTGGACCACATCGATGGTGTTGCAGTGCCGGCCGCCTCGGTAGCCGAACTGTCGTTGCCTTCTGCCTTGAACGCTGTTGAAGATGCAGGGGCTGGAAATCTTTCGGCAGGAGCCTACGCCTACAAGTACACCTTTTTCGATGCCTCGGGTATCGAATCTCGATACTCTCTGGCAACCGAGGTTTCGATTGCGGCAGGCAGGAATGTCGCGTTGACCGGGATTGAGGCAGCCAGTGGCAAATATGTGGGAAGGAATTTGTACCGAAGCGATAACGGTGGAGCATTCCGACTTGTCGCCGTCCTGGATGCCGCAGTTACCACACACACCGACGACAACGACAACCCAGGCGCTCTTGCAGGTCAGACCGGTATTCGGCACGGACGCATCGCCAGTACGCTCGTCGTCGATCCGGGCATGATCATCAAAAGTCAGGGGGCCCGGATCGAACTTGGCTTCGGCGCCAATCTGCTTGCAGAGGGTCGTGATGGGGATGAGATCATTTTCACCTCCAAAGCAGACGATCGGTATGGAGCTAGTGGCAGTTTTGATACCGATGGTAATGGCGATACACGAGGAGAAAAGGGTGATTGGGGCGGGTTTTATGCCAAGCCGACAAGTCGCTTGAGTATCGATGAGGCCTTCATTGCCCATGCTGGAGGTGTCACCGGAGTCAACGGTGGTACCGCTTCATTCAACGCAGTGCAGGTTCATCAGGCAGCAACTCGCATCACCAATACAAGATTCGAGGACAATGCTTCGGGAACAGGTTCCCAGCAAGGAGATGGTCGAGACGGGTACGCGCCACAAGGGGACGCGACTGTTTACGTCAATTCGACTCAACCCACTCTGATCAACAATGTATTTGTCGACAATGCCGGTGCGGCGATCAGCATCAACACCAATGCCATGGGCCACGAGTGGAAAGATGATTCCGGCCGTCAGGTGGGTCAGTTAGGGGCGTTTGAGGTCAGCGCTGCGAACAACGGACCTGTGATTCAGGGGAATCGTCTGTCAGGCAACGAGCTCAATGGTCTTGAGGTTCGCGGAGAGGTGCTGCAGACAGCCGTGGTGTGGGACGACACTGATATTGCTCATGTACTGAACGGAACCGTCACTGTTCCCGATCATCACACCTACGGTGGACTTCGTCTCGAGAGCAGTTCCGGTGAGGCTCTTGTCGTCAAGGTTTTGGCAGGCGGTGGAATCGAAGCAACAGGGCGATCGCTTGATATCGATGATCGGATCGGCGGACGGGTGCATGTGATTGGGCAACCAGGATTCCCCGTCATCATGACATCGATCAACGACACCAGTGTTGGTGCTGGCTTCACTCCCGAGGGACGCGT
>PKCN01000225.1 GCA_002862205.1 Planctomycetaceae bacterium
ATGAACTCGAAGTGGTGAACACTGCTGCCGATGGAGTCATTGCTCTTGCCAAGCTGAAACAGCATCAGGTGGATGTCATTCTTTTGGACATCGAGATGCCTAGAATGAATGGTCTCGAAGTCTTGAAACAACTAAGAGAAGACCGCAACCGAACTCCAGTGGTGATGTTCAGCAGTCTGACAACGCGCGGCGCATCGGCCACCATCGAAGCTCTCATGCTGGGAGCCAAGGATTATGTAATGAAGCCTGGTGGCACATACATGACTGACGCTCAGGAGGGAAAGCGTGCAATCCTTGAGGAACTCATACCTAAAATAAAACAAGCTGCGACAAAACGAAAACCGAAAATCACCTCCTCTCCTGAAACACCTGTCCACCGTGAATCCGAGGCGTCTCCGCAACGAAAGAAAATCGATGCCATCGTGATCGGCATTTCAACCGGGGGCCCGCAAGCCTTGGCTAAACTGATTCCGAAATTGGGGGCGGACTGCCCCGTGCCGGTTATCATTGTCCAACACATGCCGGCAACCTTCACACGACACCTATCGGACCGCCTGACGATCGAATGTGGATTTAGCGTTCAAGAGGCAGTCCATGGACAACCGCTACAAGCAGGAGACTTCGTCGTCGCCCCCGGCGGCGTTCACTTGGGAGTGAAACGTTTCGGCTCAAAAGTGGTGGTAGCTCTCAACGATGGCCCTGCGATCAACGCGTGCAAGCCCTCCGCCGATGTGCTCTTCGAGTCAGCAGCGGCAGCCTATTCTGGCAACGTACTAGGCGTGGTCATGACTGGCATGGGATCCGACGGAATGACTGGCAGCAGGGGAATCAAACAAGCAGGTGGGAACGTAATCGTACAGGATGAGGACAGCAGCGTTGTTTGGGGCATGCCAGGTAGTGTCGTTCGCGACGGAACAGCAGACAAAGTGGTCCCGCTTGATGATTTGGCGGCTGAAGTTTTACGTCGCGTTTGGAAGCACCGTCGCACAAATCATCGCACGGACTTGGATCGGGGGAGCAACAACACGCCATGACCATTCGCCCCGAAACATTTCAGTACATCCGTGATGCCTTACACCAACGTACCGCCATCCGCCTCTTGGACAACAAGGAATACCTCGTTGAAACCAGATTGTCAGTACTGGCAAAACAGAATGGAATGCGCAATGTCGATGACTTGGTTGCTCACTTAAGGGTTCCCGGCTCATCAGCGTTATGGCGTGACGTTGTTGACGCGATGACGACCAATGAAACTTCCTTTTTCAGGGACCACACGCCCTTTGAAGTCCTTAAAAACAGCGTCATCCCCGAGGTCGTCAAGCAGTCAACACAATCAAAAACCATCCGATTCTGGTCCGCCGCCGCAGCAAGCGGGCAAGAAGCTTATAGCATCGCAATTCTTTGGGACGAAATAAAAAAACACTACCCCCATTGGGGTGTAGATATCCTTGCCACCGATATCTCCAATAAAATGTTGGAGCGGGGACGCACTGGAGCCTACTCCGACTTGGAGGTCGTACGTGGCCTGTCCCAGCAGCGTCTGGAAGCCAATTTTCACCGCAACGGTAATCGATGGTGCGTCAACGAACGACTAAAACAGGATGTCAACTTTCGTTATTTGAACCTGATTAACGCATGGCCAACGCTTCCCAAAATGGACATCGTGTTCATTCGCAATGTGCTGGTTTACTTTGACAACCCCACCAAGACCAATTTATTCGCTAAAGTGCGAAGAATATTGAAGCCAAACGGCTTCCTGTTTTTGGGCGGTGCTGAGTCAGCCTTGACCATCGACGACCAGTTTGAACGTGTGTTTCAGGGTGGTGGTAGTTGCTACCGGTTGAAGAGTGAACAAAATAATGAGTGAACAAATCGAAATACTGATTGCCGAAGACAGCCGCATTCAGGCCAAGATGTTGCGCAGAAAACTTGAGACGGCAGGCTATTCGGTACGGTGGGCCGAAAACGGCAAACTCGGGTTGGAAATGACCAGAGAATTGCGACCGGCAATCATCATTTCTGATATCGAAATGCCTGAGATGACTGGCTATGAGTTTTGCGAAGCCGTGAAATCAGATCCTGAACTCAAGACAATACCGCTCATCCTGCTGTCAACCTTGTCCGATGCAGAAGACATCATCCGGGGTTTGCATGTCGGGGCCGATAACTATGTCACAAAACCCTATGACCCTGAATATCTACTTTCACGTGTCAGTGACTTGCTCTCGATACCTCTGGGTGACGATGAAGACGAAACTGAACTGAAAGTGAAATTGGCTGGGAAGCAATACACCGTCAAAGCCGGAAAACAACAAGTACTCAATCTGCTCGTTTCCACATTTGAGAACGCTGTCGGAAAGAATCGTGAACTGGTAGCAGCGAACCAGGACCTGTCTCATGCGAGAGACGAACTCAAAGAGAAAAACAATGATCTGACATCGCTGAATTCCAAACTGGAAAATATCAATCAGCGAATGGAACATGACCTGAGTGCTGCTGCAAAAATCCAGCAGTCGCTTCTTCCCAGCGGGACCCCTGAGATTCCCAGTGTCAAATTGGCGTGGAATTATTCACCCTGCGATGAACTCGCAGGTGATTTTCTTAATTTCTTTCCGCTCGATGATCGACATCTCGCTGCCTTTGTCGTCGATGTCAGCGGACACGGAGTCGCGTCCTCACTACTCGCAGTCACGGTAGGCCGAGTGATGACACCCATGGTTTCCAACACTTCGCTGCTCGTAAAGCCCTCAGACAATGACGCCGGAAAAAAAATTGTCGCTCCCGCCGATGTTGCCTACGAATTGAATAATCGCTTTCCCATGGAAGACCAAGGCAATCTGTATTTCACGATGGTCTACGGGGTCCTCGATAAACAGACACAGGAATTCCGGTTTGTGTCCGCAGGACATCCGAATGTTGTGCACATCCCTGCAGGAGGTAAGCCAAGACTGGTAGAAACCGCAGACATGGCAATCGGTTGGATCGAGGACACTGAATTTGAAGAGCACAGCCTGCAACTCGAAGCCGGCGATCGAATCTATCTGTACTCAGATGGAGTCCCCGAAGCGATGGATCATGATCTGGAAGAATTCGGCGATGACCGCATGCTCGAATCGCTGACCCAAACCAGCAAAGCACCAGTCAAAACAAGCGTAGAGACACTGTTTGACGCTGTTCATCAGTGGTGCGTCGAAAATGGGGCCAAGGATGATGTTTCCATCTTGGGGATCGAAATTGCTGAGTGATGCGATAACCTGATTTGTCCTAAATCACCACCGTCGATCCTCGCCCTCGTTTGTGGACTTTCCCTCTTGTCACCGCATAGCTGGCCGTGAGAGGCTCCCGCAAGAACTCAACCAACGGCGAAACTGTTAAGATTGCCGCGAGCAGCGCCCCGATCATCCCTGTTTCGGACCTGATCTACGAGTGCACATGCCTGACGGCGATTCACCGAAAGTGCGGTGACAGACAAAGTCTGGTGAAAAAGGGTGAAACAGAGAACCCCGTAAGAGACAGCCCGGTGACATGAAAAAGCTCGGTCAAATGAAAGAGCTCGGTCAAATCAGACAGTTCGTTGTCTGACGCAGTTCGATGTCTGAGGCAGTTCGCTGCCTGACGCAGTTCGCTAACAGGGCACTGGCATGACACATAAAGATCCCAACGTTGATCCCAACGTTGTTGCTGACTGAACCACCAATCCAAGGCAGGAACGATGTCCGAACAAAACGAACTGCAAAACGAAGACCAAAACGAACCCGACTGGGCAGCAGATGCCGCTCAACAACAGCCTCCAAAAGAAGGGATGAGCGGATGTGCGATGACCGCCATCGGTTGCGGAGTCTTTGCCTTGATTCTGCTCATCATTGGCGGCATTGGTATCTACTGGGCTGCAAAGAACATCCGTGGGATCGCGGCGGACGCAGTTACCCCGGCCCTTCAGGAAATCGTGTCGGAGATGGATATTCCTGATGATCAGAAAAAACAGATCGCCGCCCGTATTGAAGATATCGGCAAAGACTTCAAAGAAGAAAAGTTGTCTGTTAGTGATCTACAGAAACTCATCAAAGGCGTCGTTGAAAGTCCAATTGCCGGAGCCGCGGCAACCATCTGGTTCACCAACCAGTACATCAACAAATCAGGACTCTCTGAGGATGAGAAGACCGAAGCAATCACAACCACCAAGCGATTTGCCTACGGATTACTCGATAAAACCATCACCGAGCAACAGGCAAACGAGGTTATGGATTTGATCACCGCGAAAGGTCCCAACGGAGAAACCACTTACAAAGAAACCTTGACCGACCCAGAGCTCACTGAAATCCTGACGAAGATGAAGGATGCGGCAGATGGAGCAAGTGTCCCCGCAGAAGTCCCCGAAATCAACTTTGCGACTGAGTTCGATAAAGTGATTAACAAAACACTGGGCCGATCTGTCACCAACTGACCCGGGGAAGCATTTGGAATCACGATCACGCACTTTACACTTGCGTGATGAAGTGGTTCCTCCAAACTGGACTGAGTGTCTCACGGCAGCCCAAACAACCTAGTTTGTTATCGCTGCGTGGTTTTTTGAACAACAATCCTCCCCGCCAAGCGGGTTCCGGTACAGTAGGCTGCTACTTCAAAGCACAAACTACCACATGACCCGAGGACTGTTGTGAGCATGGAAACAGTAACCAACTGGTTCAATCAGCCAAACACTCAGGATGCGCTCAAAGCAATGTTGCCTGGCGTACCCATCGCGGTCGCCATCCTATTTCACGCTGTGCTAACGCGTACGCGACGACAACCATCCAAGACGCCCACACCCACCAAGAGATCCGAGGCACGGATTCGTTAAAATCTGTGGTTGTTGCTCGCATATTTACCTCTCATTGGCGGCCCCGCTGCGTTTGCAGTAAATTAGTGAATTGGGCGTTGGAATTTTTCTCGACCTGACTGTCCAACCATGGCAGCAGAGTTCAGCTGAATGTGTTGTAACACCAATTCATCATTGGTGAAAAACAAACGATTCTGGGCAAGCACGAGCAGCCATTTGTTCACCCCACCACCTCTGCCACTCCCCATTCATGAATGTTCGATACGTGATGTCATTCTCTTTTTCATCCAGAACTCCCAAATCCTTCTCCCTGATCGTATTCGTTGCAATGCTTGCAGGATGCGGATCGTCCAACACCGGTCCACAGACTTTAGACACGGTCACGAACTCCATTGGAATGTCGTTCCAGATAGTACCCGCTGGAAAATTCCAAATGGGATCCCTCCGAGGCGATCTCGGTGAACAGCCTGTGCATGAAGTGACCATCAGCGAGGACTATGGGCTCGGGACACTGGAAGTTACCGAACGACAATACGAGACTGTGATGGGAAAAACCCCTAACTTGTCAAACCCAGACTGTGCAATCAACTCTTTGTCATGGAGTCAGGCGCAAGAGTTTTGCCAGCGTCTCTCTGAACTTCCCAAGGAGAAAGCCGCCGGTCGCAAGTATCGTCTTCCGACTGAAGCCGAATGGGAGAATGCATGCCGCGCGGGAACAACCTCAGCATACAGTTTTGGTGATGATGCAACTCAGGTCGGCCAACATGCATGGTATAACCGCAACAGCGCAGAACAGTCGCACCCGCCGGGCAAGAAAATACCCAACCCATGGGGTTTCTACGACATGCACGGGAACGCCTGGGAGTGGTGCCAGAACTGGCGATACGATTATCAGGACGCACCTGTGACCGATCCTGTTGGACCCGCCACAGGTAAGACTCGCGTACTACGCGGTGGTGGTTGGTTCCATCGCGAGCCGGATTGCCGATCATCAGGGCGGTTCTCGGAAGACCCAAACGATCGAAAAAAATACACAGGCGGTCTCCGGGTCGCACTGACAAGTTTCTGACGCCGCCACGTTTGGCTTGCATGTGAACGAGGATACAACACCGTAACAATCTGGAACCACTCACCAAATCGGACAGCATCAGTCTGCGGTCGTCCGGAAATGCTCCTGCTTCTTTTCTTGAAGCTCGGTCACAATTTGGCTCGCCATCAGCAACGCCTCACTGAGATCCTTGTATGTCGCACCGAATTTTGCTGACATCGGTACGGTTGACTGCAAAATCTGCCAAGCAAGTTTGTTGGAATCCATGTTGCTGCTCCTTGTAGAAAAGACTTTGGGATTGGCACGCAACGGAGCGCTCATCAACCACCGTCTTCCTCTACGCGCATCAGGAACAAGATGTCCGCATTCCGACCATGCAAATAGCGTCTATCTGCACAACTGGAAAGGGAACTTGATGCCGACGAGCGCAGCCGAATGGCCAATCCGAGTGAAAAGTATTGCATCGTCTCCACTCCTGCGAATGCTCTTGCCGCGCGGATCTAACGGCACTTAGCACGCGTAGTCATCGAGACAACACACTTCCAGCTTCGCAAACCGACGTGTAAAAGTCAAGAATTTTGCGTCCCAGACTCGGGTCTTGTCCACACACTTCTGCCAACTCGGCATGCAACCGAGCCACACCACGGGGTACTGTGGCGGAAGTTTCAGGCTTTTTCATATTCAATCATCGGCCGCCAAGGAGGTAAAAAACTGCAGGATCACGCGGACAGTGGAGGTACTTTCCCAGCACTTTGGCATCGTTTTCCGGCCCGAACAGCAAGATAGCGTCCGACAACTGGGAATTGAGATTTGTTGAAACGCCGAATATACTTTGAAGTCCCCTTGGAAGTTTTTACAGCCCGCCTCACTACTGTTGCTCTTTTGTCCCGGGCACACCACGGAGCCATCGGCTTGCTCAACTCCCGTCCCTCAACTGCGTGTTTTCTTGTCGCTTTCACCTGCTTGCTTTCCGGTTTAGCTGTTCGCTTGCACGCCTCAGAGGCTTCTCAATTCTTTGACCGCGAGATCAAGCCAATTGTGGCCACCTACTGCACCGACTGCCACGGTGCGGAAAGTTCAAAAGCTGACCTTCGTCTCGATCAAATGGAAGTTGATTTTGCTGGACCCCAGGGCGAAACATGGCACGATATTCTCAACCGCGTTGAGGTCGGTGAGATGCCACCTCAGGACGCAGAACCGATTCCCACCGCGGCGCGACGCAAGCTTACCCAGTGGATACGTGCCCAATTCCACGCCGCCCAACAAACGAAAGCAAATGGCGGCCGTTCCGTGGTACGACGCCTCACCCGCTATGAGTACAACAACACGCTGAGCGACTTGACTGGTATCACGTTGGATTATGCACAAGACCTGCCCCCCGATTCGATGTCCAGCAACGGATTCAGGAACAACGGATCGGTGTTGGGTATCTCGGCAATTCAGATGGAGTATTACGTACTCGCCGCCCGTCGAGCGATGTCCAAGGCAATCGTAACGGGACCAGCACCCGAGGTGTACACCCATCGGTTTGAGACCTCATCTCCGTCCAATACACCAAAGATCAAAACGCCCGTCGGTAACCGAATGACCCCGGGCAGTCGTTTCTTCGGAAAGATGCTGGAGTTCCCCAGAGTAGGTGAGTTCAAGGTGCGCATCAAAGCCGCAGGGTCAGTTCCTGTCGGCGAAGGGTTCCCGAGAATGCGTGTTGCGATTGGGCTGCGTTCAGACACGGTTTCGCCAACCAGGGTTCTTGGTGAAATTGATGTTTCCAATCCAGAATCATCACCAGAGTTCTACGAGTTCCGAGCCCGGATGGAAGAGTTCCCGCTGCCGGGGCACAACCCAAAATTTCCGGGTGTCACCATCGCGGTGACAAATGTTTACGACGATGGCCTTCCCGTTGAGTCCCCAATTGATTTTGAAGTCGTCAAATTCGCGCGACCTGAAACCAAGCTGATCACAACTCGTTCCAAAGAAAACATTCCTACCCTGCCCGATTCCTTTCAGGTATCCGATCAGAAAAAACTGGTCACCAATTTCACCAAGACGGCAGAGTCACTTCAGAAAAGAATCGAAGAACTACGGCTGATCGCTCGCGAGTCCAAAGCAGAAATCGACATTGCGTGCCGCCTGTTCGAATACAACAATCAGCGCAAGCGTTTAGATGGTCAACTGCGACAGTTGACCAAGGCTCTGAATCTCGATCATTCCACCTCCGTGGCAGAATTCGACCAACGTAACACGGCATGGCTGGATGACCAACAAACGGTGATAGAAAGGTTTCAACACCTGACGCCCATCAATCGAAAAGACGATCAGGCAATACGAGCCCTACTTCCAACCCCACCTGAACGCTCGACTCTGGTTCTGGAATCACTCGAATTCGAGGGCCCCCTATTCCAGCAGTGGCCTCCGGAAAGTCATCGGCGACTACTGCCCGACAGCAAAGGAAGCGAACGGGACCGTGCGGAGCACGCCATTGCAACGTTCATGGCACGTGCGTTCAGACGGCCTGTTGATCAATCCGATGTTGAGCATGTGCTGGCGTTTTATGATCAGATTCGTCCCGACTCAGCAAATTTTGAAGAGGCAATGCGTGAATCGTTTGTCATGATCCTCGTGTCTCCTGAATTCCTGTACCTGTTTGAACCCAACGAGTCCAGTCAGCCCCGTCAGCTTGATCAACATGAATTGGCAACAAGAATTTCATATTTTCTGTGGTCCAGCATGCCTGACGCCACACTCACGTCACTTGCGCAATCGGCACAGCTAAGTGATTCCGCAGTGATCCAGACACAAGTACGCCGAATGCTCGCGTCACCGCGGATCGACGAAATGATCAACCACTTCACCGATCAATGGTTGGACTTGTCAGGCATTGAGCGCATTGCGATTAATCCGGAATATTACCCGAAATTTGAGGGTGAGTTGAAGCAATCCATGCGCGGCGAGACGCGTGCATTCTTTGGCGAATTGCTCAAAACGGACATGAGCGCGCTGAATTTGCTTGACTCCAATTTCTTGATGCTCAATGCACCTCTAGCGAAACACTATGGACTGCAAGGCCCAAAAGGCGGGGCGTTCGAGAGAGTCATTTTGCCGCAGGATTCAAGCCGAGGTGGACTACTGACGCAAGCCAGCATCCTGCTGTTGAATTCAACCGGCGAGGATTCACACCCCATCCGACGGGCGGTATGGCTGCGTAGCAGGCTGCTTGATGACCCACCCGCTTCACCCCCACCGGATGTGCCAGACCTGAACTCCGAAGATCCACAGTTGGCGACTCTCTCTGTACGGCAACAACTGGAGCACCACCGTACGCGAGCGGCATGCAATGATTGCCATCGGGGGATCGATCCGTGGGGCATCCCATTTGAGAACTTTGATGCAATCGGTCAATGGAGGATCGAGGCATCACGCGCCACGCCAAAGAAAAACAAGCTCATCAAAATTCCTGTGACCACTGCCAGCGTACTTCTCAATGGGCAAAAGATTCAGGACATCCAGGAACTGAAAGACTATCTCATTGAGCGGGAAACACGGAGGTTTGCGCGGGCCTTGGTCTCACGCCTCTTTGAGTACGGGACTGGCCGAAGTGTGACATTCTCAGATCACGAAACCCTTGAAACATTGACCGATCACTTTGAATCTGCCGATTATCGTTTAAGTGATTTGATCGTAGCAATCATTCAATGTGAAGATTTCCAGAGCAAGTAGCGAACGCGAGTGAGACTCAGATGACAAAGAAATCATGGCAACTTGATCGCCGCACTCTGCTACGTGGCACAGGGGCCGCAATGGCGCTGCCTTGGATGGAAGCAATGGCTTGGGGCAACAACAGCCCCACCGACTTACCAAAGCGATTCTGCTGCGTCTACTTTCCATTTGGAGTTGCTGTCCCCTCGGAAAATAGCCCAAGCCGGAACTGGGGATGGTTTCCGACGGGCGAAGGAAAGGATTTTGAGTTCACCAAGGTACTCTCGCCCCTGGAATCCCTGCGAAACGAGGTCACGGTCATTGGCGGCATCTCGCATCCAAACGGCTGGGCCATGGGCGGGCATGACACCGGTGATATTTTTCTCACAGGGTCACTCATGAAGAATGGCGTGTTCACCAACACCATTTCACTGGATCAACGAATCGCTGACGAGATCGGAAATTCGACCCGCTTTCGATCTTTGACACTCTCGAGTGACGGAGGAGTCGGTGAACCAACCCGCTCATGCACACTGTCGTTCTCGCGACAGGGACGCCCAATCCCCGCACTCTCGAGTCCAAAGCAAATTTATGACCGGTTGTTTGGCGAGGAACAAGGCGGCACCATCAAACAACAGCGACAGCAATTAAAAAATACCAGCAGTATGTTGGACCGCGTTCTGGACCACTCCAAGGATTTGAACCAACGACTGGGCGTTGCTGACCAACGTAAATTCGACGAATACCTCTCCTCGGTGCGCACCATTGAAAAGCGTGTGAAGCGAGCAGAAGCCTGGCTGGAAATACCGAAACCACAAGTCGCGCGCGATTCAATCAATGCCCAAGCCACCCAAGACGGTCCCAAGGACTACATCAAGGCGATCTACGATCTTATGTACTTGGCATTTCAAACCGATTCTACCCGAGTTGCAACGTATATGATCGGACAAGTTGCGGGGGCAACCACCATTGCCAACGCGTTCCCGGCATGCCTGGGTCTCGCCCCCAACTGGCACGGCCTGGCTCACGGTGCCGGCAAGCCCGGTGGAATTGAGAAACTCGGAAAGTTTGACCAATTCCTCGCACAAAACCATGCCGCTTTTCTTAACCGGATGAAAGCGACCACCGAAGGTGATGCGACTTTACTGGACAGGACAATCGTGCTCTACGGTTCCAGCAACAGTCGAACTCACAGCAATCACAACTATCCCCTTCTGCTTGCCGGTGGCGCACAACTTGGCCTCAAACACGGACAGTTCCTGAAATACAATGAACGGGAAATGCGACTCTCGAATCTCTATGCAACGATCACCAACCGGATGGGCTTGAACGACGAAGGCTTCAGTGACAGCACGGGCGAGATGTCTGATGTGGTGGGAAGCTGAGTCAGCGATAGACCGCTCTCATCTACCCACAGCCTGGGTTTGCACTCCGGACCCTCAGGACTGCAATCATAACTCTCAATCGGGCACCGGACATGGCAAGGTTGGA
>PKCN01000263.1 GCA_002862205.1 Planctomycetaceae bacterium
CCGAAACACCCGGAACTTTCCAACCCATATCGGGTCACACTGACGGAATACCATCTCACCAAGGCCATTTCAGTAGAAGCTACTGAGGCCGAAATTCTCGAGATCATACACAGCCCCGCTGCCGTTCGCTGCACAATCGCGCGAATCACAGACGCAGAAAACGCCCAAAGCAGAACGAGTTTCAGTCGTACCGTTGCGATCGAGAAAAAAACACGGACTGGCACTATCCTGAGCGCAAGAATCACCCCTACTCGGAAGGCGTCATTTCGATGCGGGCAAGTTCTTCATTTGAGTGAGTTCAGTAACTTTTTTTGAAACGCTTCGGACGCCTCTCGCCAGCAACAAAACCGCGTGATTCGCTATGACGTGGTGGTGGCATGGAATCGGCACTTGCGACCACAGGCACCGCCCTTGTTCTGCTCAGATTTGAAGCTTCGCACAATGCGTTCATTTCTTAGCCTGGCATAGCGTGCTGAGGCCATCACTGACCCTTCTCGGCGGTGGCAAGGGTGACAGCATCCATCACCTTCATGATGCGACAGGCTGAAATTTCTGTGTTTGCCGAAAGCCTCTGCCCCTCCCCCTTATTCAAATAAGAAATGCTTTACCGATGCAGGACAGGACAGATAGATGTGCGCCAAGGCTTACATAGCCGAGCCAGTGGCCGCTCTTGTGATGAACGAACTCAGCATGACACTGCGACCCAAACCGGAACTAAAATACCTTCCTCGCTGCTCCTCGCGTCATTGCACGAAACGCTTGTCTGGAAGTCAGCACTCACGTATTAACCCTTCGGTTTGTTCATTCCCACAACTTTTTGCGCCCCCACTGCTCTGTTTAAGAGACTTTACAAACATTACCCCACCATGGTCGATCACAACACGTGACGAAGCACCTCCCACAATCCCGCGTTGAAGGTGTACACGATTGCATGCGTCTCAGATCGCCATTTCCTGCCCCAATGGAGTTTCTGGATGATCATGCTACAGATCGGGATTGGCGTAGTCGGATTTGCTGTAAACCTTGTTCTCTTCATCGCTGCGGTATGGATCATACTGCCCGAGAACAAAAACCCTTTTGACGAAGGTTTTTGGCGTGCAATTCTTAAAGCGGCTATCTTCATGGGATGCATGTTCGTGGCAGTTCTTCTGATTGCATTCGCGTCGGCTCTGCTTCCTTACTTGGGCTTGTTGGCTGCACCCGCACTTTTTGCCGCGTACTGTTATGCCATGGCTTCTCTTTACGATTCGGAGTGGCCTCAAAGTATCTTGGTCCTCCTCAGCTGGCTCGCAATTCCTGCTACGGCAACGTGGCTATTAAGCAGCTAGCGGCTTGAGTCGTTGCCAACAGTGGCCCAGCGGACCACCGGGTAACAAAGCCATAGAACAAAACGGGCATCGAAGCCATAGAACAAAACGGGCATCGAAGCCATTGAACAAGTCGTCGCGTCAGTGCGTCCTCTATTCATTACCAATCAGGGTCGCTGTTGCTTGATTATCAGGGCATGCTCAATTTTAACCAATCAACCAGATACGACCGGCCCCCAAGCTCAACGCGAATCAACGCCCACAACACAGTATTTTCGAAAGCCGAGCAAAATCGCATCACGAGCATGGTAACCAGCACCACACGATCAACCTTGCCCGATGCAATCGCATTGTTCTGTCCACCGCAGACAGCAGCAGAAACAACAACAATGCGAGCAACCCTGAGCAGACGGACGCGGCTTGCACGGAATCCTGAACCAGAACCGTTACCCAACTTGGCCCAACCCCACGCTCGCTTCTCATTCGATCCTTGTCTCACTGTCGGCAGGGTCGGCACGATCGGCGGATGACCACCAAATTCATTACCACTTTGGGTGCTCTTTGGGCGCAACACGAGACTCGGTTTCGTTTGTACAACGACAGTCACTTGAAACCCGGCCCTCGATCATGCCAAAAACAAGTTCGGTGATCATCATCAATTCACCGTGCTTCGATGTATAATCTTGGAAAAGGGTCGTGGATTCCGCGATTCACGCCCAAACTCAATTATCAGTCTCCCCAACAGATTCCCAGCTCACGGCCCATTACAAATTTGGCCAAATCGCGGCTACCACTGCGTTAAAAGCAACTTAATGATCACAACTAGAACGAATTCAATCATAGCTACCATGAAGTCTCGATCACTCGAATCCCTCGCTCGCACGTGCCTCACCATTGGACTGTTCCTTGTCATTGGAGCCTCGGCCCATTCCCAACCTCAGGAACTTTGGCTTCGCCACGCCGCAATCTCGCCCACGGGAGATCAGATCGTCTTTAGCCATCAGGGCGACCTGTTTGTGGTTCCCAAGACGGGCGGCTTGGCCCGAGCATTGACGGCAAATGATGCCTGGGATGGTCATCCCGTTTGGTCCCGTGATGGCAAACAACTTGCTTTCGCAAGCGACCGACACGGCAATCTGGACGTGTTTCTGATGCCAGCCGAAGGCGGCAAGGCCAGCAGATTGACCTATCACAGTTCAAATGATATCCCCTCGGACTTCTCACCCAGCGGCGATGCCGTTCTCTTCTCAGCTGCCCGCAGCGACAGCCCAAGCTCCAGCATCTTCCCCACAACACGTATGGCGGAGTTGTACGAAGTGCGCACCCTTGGTGGCACGCCACGAATGATATCCACCATCCCAGCCTCTCAGGCACGGTATCACAATGATGGCCGGGAAATTCTCTATCGAGATGAAAAAGCATACGAAATCGAATTCCGAAAGCATGACGTTTCGGCTTTCGCACGCGATCTCTGGAAGTTGAATCTCGAAACTGGAAAGCACACTCAGCTGACCAAATTCGAGGGTGCAGACCATGACCCATTCTCGCTTGGCAATACCATCTACTATCTGTCCGAAAAATCAACCAACCAAATCAATGTTTGGTCGATGGATCAAAATGGCGGCAAACAGAAACAGATCTCAGACTTTGACCAGCATCCAGTGCGGAACCTGTCCGCTTCTAATAGCGGATTGCTCTGCTACACACACCACGGTCAGCTGTACACTCAAAAAGTGGGAGCGCAGCCCAAGGAGGTGCAGGTCACGTTCAAAGTCGATACGCAAGCCAACGATTACGAAACAAAAACACTTAATGACATTTCGGAGTTCGCTGTATCACCCAATGGGAAAGAAGTTGCAATCGTTTCTCGTGGAGAAATCTTTGTAGTGAGCAGAGATTTTGGCACCACGAATCGCATCACCAATACGCCCGAGCAGGAACGCAGTGTCTCGTTTCACAAAGATGGGCGGACGCTGCTTTATGCGGGTGAACGCAACGGCCGGTGGAAGCTGTACGAAGCTACATTAACGGACGATCGAGAGAAATACTTTTTTACCGCAACTGAAATTCAAGAAAACGAAATCTATGCGGCTGACACGGAAAGCTTTCAACCAGTCTATTCACCGGATGGAAAGAAGATTGCATTTCTGGCAGGCCGAGATGAAATCCAGATTCTCAATCGCGAGACCGGAGATACGAATGTTGCCCTCGGCAAACAACATAACTATTCCTATTCCGATGGTGACATCACGTTCGCCTGGTCTGCTGACAGCCAGTGGATCACCTCGGATTTTGCGCCTCGGGGCCGACTGTTCATTCCGAATATCGGCATTTGCCCCGCCGACGGTTCTAAGCAGCCAATCGATATCAGCCACTCTGGTTACGAGGACACATCACCTGTATGGAACCGCGGCGGTACCGTCGTTCACTGGGCGAGTGCTCGGTACGGTCAACGTGACCACGGAAGTTGGGGGCGTGAATACGATGTGATGGCCGCATTCCTGACTCAGGATGCGTATGACCAATTCACACTGAGCAAAGAACAGTATGAACTGGCCCAAGAGTTGAAAGAAGAATCTGAAAAGGAGAAATCAGAGGACTCAAACGACTCGGAACCGAATTCGAACATCACGATCGATTGGGAGAATCTCGATGATCGCATCGTTCGTTTGACCAAAAATTCAGCCAACATCACCCAGTCCTATCTGCTGGAAGACGCGTCAAAGTTGTTTTTCCTGAAGCGACATGCGGACGGAAGTGAGCTTTGGATGCGTGATTTCCGCGAAGATGACACAAAGTTACTGAAAAAACTCGATCGTTCGGCAAGTTTTGATCTCACCACGGACGAACAGACCATCTTCATTTTGTCAGGGGGATCGCTCAGCCATGCTACCGTCGACGCGATCGCTGATACCAAGCCCGTCTCTTTCAACGCGGTCATGACTTTGAATCCCGTTGCTGAGCGTGCCTACATGTTTGAGCATGGTTGGCGACAAATCAAAGACAAATTTTACAAACCTGACTTTCACGGCATCGACTGGGACGCCATGAAAGCGGCCTACGCACCAAAACTCTCTTCAATCACCACGAATCGAGACTTGGCGAACCTGATGGCAGAAATGACAGGTGAGCTCAATGCGTCTCACATTGGCGTCAGCTATCGCCCGGGAAAAGTTACAGGAGGCGATCAAACGGCCGCCCTTGGCGTGCTGTTTGACGAAAGTGACACGAGCGGCCCACTTCTCATTGCTGAAGTCCTGGACAAAAGCCCGCTCAAAAAGATGAAGAGTCAGGTTGCAGCGGGAATGAAATTAACAGCAATTGACGGAATCAAACTGGGCGACACCACGAATGTGGCGAAATTGCTCAATCATAAAACCGGGAAACGTGTCCGCCTTTCTATCACGCGAAAAGATGGAACTCGTTTCGACGAGATTACCATCCCGATCTCCATCGCAGCACAATCCCAGTTGATGTATGAACGCTGGGTAAAAAATCGACGAGCCCTTGTCGAGAAACTGTCCCAAGGCCGACTGGGCTATGTCCATGTTCGTGGTATGAACGACACAAGTTTCCGGGCTGTCTATTCCGACGTGCTGGGCCGCAATTTTGACAAAGAAGCCATCGTGGTGGACACTCGTTGGAACGGCGGCGGGTGGCTGCACAATGACTTGGCTAAACTGCTCATGGGCAAAGAGTATGTGACGATGCACGTACGAGGAAGAGAATACCGAGGGGATTCCTTGGACCAGTGGAACAAGCCTTCCATCCTCGTCATGGGCGAAGGAAACTACAGTGACGCACACGCCTTTCCCTACACGTACAACGTGCTCAACATTGGAAAAATGGTTGGCATGCCAGTCCCCGGTACGATGACCGCTGTTTGGTGGGAGACATCTCTTTCAGGAGACATACGAGTGGGAGTTCCCCAGGTTGGTATGAAGAACAAGAAGGGTGAATACCTCGAGAACAATCAGACAGAGCCTGATTATCGCGTCAAGAATGATCCTGAATCGACTGCCAACGGTAAAGACAAACAAATCGAAAAAGCAGTTGACGTCTTGTTAAAACAACTTGATGCAAAACAAAAAAAATGAAGCCAGAATCACGAATGCGAGCCGCTTTTTTTGGTGCGAAAAGCTGGCCCACAAAGGTTGATCTATCCACCTGCTTAGTGCAGCAGGCTCGTCCTCAGATTTTTCTTGCAACTGTGTGGTAAATCCCACTCAGCAACCTGCACACGCAGTAGCAAAGGCAACATACGAAACAGAAAAGGAGCAGGAAACCAAAAACGATGGGGGGATAATTCGTGAACTTCCCAGGCTCAAGCGCTGAAGTGCTCGCGTCCTCCGGATCGTACGTTACCGTCACAATTGTATCTTTGGTATAGATGCCAAAATGTTCAGACGAGTGCCCTTCCCCAAAAACGATGACATCCGAACAGTAGGTCACGCCGTCGACCTTGTACATGTACTCGATGCGACCTGGCGGTCCACTGTCATAGGCGACTGGCTTCCTACATAGAACAACAATTCCTGCCGTGTGAGGCCAATTGACACTCGCCTTCGCGTTCTGACGACTTGTCCAGGTGTAATGAAATGCGTACATCATTGCAAACAGAAAAGCTAAAACGCAAAAGGCAATCAGTGTCAGCGTGAGTTTTTTTGAATGACGTTGGATGAAGTTAGCCATCATTACTCCCAACCCAGATGATTGTGATACGAAAGACCAGAATGACCACTCACTGAGAAGTGGAGACATCACATGATGACCCATTTACCTTCGGGATGTCAGGACATGGCAAGACAGTGAACATACGCTTGAAATCGAGCGGCACACAGAATCTAATGTTTGCGTGCCCATCACACATTCGAACTTATAGGACCACAGCGATGACTGACACAGCCAGCAAAAGAAACCAATGCCTGAAAACTCAGTGCCTGCCACGCCATCTCCTCATGACATTTTTGGCAATGGCCTTCTGGCAGTCCAATTGTCTGGATGCTGCAGAGGTCGTGACAAAGTTGACGATACATCAGGATCTTCCAACTTTGGTTCATGTTGATCTTGGCAAAGAAGGCGCATCTCAGGGCGACATGCTCGCGTTCGACGCCGTGGTTAAAACGGCGAACGGGGTCAAGGGAAAGCTAAGTGGTTTTGTACTCACAGTAGATATTCCCGAAAAGGATCACGAAGTATTTCAAGATCGAATCGTGAGCATGGTATTTGATTTGGGCGGGGCAAATACCCTTGTCATTGCCGGCAAGTCGGTTTACCCACATCGTGGAGAATTGGAAATGCAAAAAAACAATCCACAAATGCGTGCAGTCATTGGCGGCACCGGGAAATACATTGGTGCGCGAGGGCAAGTTTCAACGACACGCGACAAAGATGGTGGCTACACCCATCGCATTGAGCTTGTTGACTGACTCGCCGGTTGCTCCCGCGGGCATGTTTAAAAATACGCTAAACCAGCTGCCACAGCCATGAACCGCATGCAAGCACCACCCTTTTGCCGCTTCAACTGCTTTTGCGTTCCACACTCAATGCCTCCACCAAGCTCTGCCCAGCAGCCCTTGTTCAAGGATCTGCCATTGATCTGCCATTGGCTAGTACCTGGCTTCTGAAGGCTCCGCACTGTCTGAAACCAGAGCCCACACACCAGAAGCCATGCAAACGCTGCTTGGAAGTCTGCTGAACAGTGGCTGGCGTAATGCTTGGAAAATGTCGAGTGACTGATGGTGGCAGCTGCGAGTCCTACCACTCAACGTGATGGTCGGAAACTGCGTGATGGTCGGAAACTGCGTGATGGTCGGAAACTGCGTGATGGTCGGAAACTGCCATCGTTATGCAGAAAAAGAAAGTGAGGGAAGTGTTTATACCCAGACATTGGTGACCTTGGCAAAACCCACCTGAAGGACGAATGTCGAACTCAGGCCAGAGAATTTTCCAAAAACACGCAGAGCATGTCGAATAACCTGAGTGTAAAGGGGGACTGATGTCTTCTTGCGCAGGTGTCGCAATCACCCCGGGAAACTCATCTGGGACATACCACCGCTACCACACCATAGAATCTTTCCAACGAGCCAATCGCATCCTGAACCACCCTAGGATGTGGTTTACGACCGGAACAAGAATGTCTGCAGAACTCAAGACTCCTAAAATCAATACGCATTACCACTCGCATCATGCGATGCGCATTGCGTTTCACTTGGCAAGCGTATGGTGGTTGGTGGAGAGCGGATTTCATTGGTCGGGGCTAGCCATTCTGACTGCAAATTATGTAGTAGGCGCCCTTTCCATCACGGTAGGCTTTCATCGGTATTTTTCTCACAAGTCATTTAAGACCAATCGCTTTTTCCAATTTGCGACCGCATTCATTGGTTGTTGTCAACTTCAGGGTGGACCGATTGCGTGGGCCGCGATTCACCGTCATCACCACCGTGAGTCTGATCAGCCGCAGGATTTACATTCGCCGGCGCAGGGATTTTATCAGGCCCATTATGGATGGCTTTTGAATCCCAGTACTTACGAGGTTGCTTTTGGAAAAGGTCTTCCCGATCTGAATAAATTCAAAGAGTTGGTTTGGCTCGATCGCTACAATTTCATTCCACCGATTCTCTACTTCATTGCTTTATGGTGGGGTGGAGAGTGGTACGCAGCACGGAATCCTGGAACGCTTATCGATGGGACCTACGTTCTCTTCTGGGGTGGGATTCTCCGTGTTGTTCTTCTCTGGCATGTCACGTGGTCGGTGAATTCCATTTGCCACATTTGGGGCACACGCGTGTTTGCAACAAAAGACGACAGTAGAAACAACCTTTGGGTCGCTCTTCTCAGTCTGGGTGAAGGATGGCACAACAATCATCACAAATACCCCTCCTCAGCGCGCAACGGTATTGGATGGAGGCAACCGGATGTGTCGTACTATTTTATCCTGCTAATGAAGCGAATTGGGATCGTGAAAGATATCCGACGCTAGTCGGCTTCTTTCGGGTTTCAGAATGCACGATCCTGGCACTCACATCAACGCAAAAAATTGCATTGAAACCCATCGAAGACCCAACCAATCTCCAAGAACTTGGCTTAGGGAGATCCACAGGCCCGGAATTCGCACTGGACAGATGAATCGGGCCATTAGCGCAGGCACGAGATGACTGATCGCGGCACTCGCCCACTCGCCATCCAGAAACACGAATCCTTTCCACACTTGACGCCGTGACCGAGTTGGGTCTGGAACGCCTGGCGGGCTACATGCCCGTCTGATACTGAACGTGTACAATCGCTCCAATCATTGGTGGGCTGACAACCCACGGACCTACAGGTCGCACGGACACCCGTTATCGAAACACGGGCGACGATCTCTATCTCTGATTTTGTTCTCTCGCTACGCCCGGCCCAAAGCATTATGTTTATGCTGGTTAGAGTCATGCAAGACTCCAACAACGGATCCCAGTGGCAATCAAGGTTGCCATCCGTGTGACGATCATGGCACGCTCAAGGTGGGTGCCTTCGGAGTCGGCACAACAGTCTTGGGGCTTACACCACACGTTCCATCGAATGAACCAGCATTGAGAACGTGTAACCATTGTGCGTGCGATCATGTGACGGTACCCCAGTAGCTGAAAACATCGGGTTTGATTGGCCGTCCCAGCCAGATCCGAGGCGTTGACCAACTCACAGTTCCCGCATCGAGCAGGTTTTGATGATGACGAAGGTAAGAGTCGAAGCAACCAGTCCCACGGGGACTCGTGGACGTCCGGGAACTCATTCCCAGCAGCATTCGAAGCCCCCGATTCATCGGCGACACATTGTGCAAGGTAGTCTCGTTTTGGGCGCCGGGTTGATGACTGGGCTGCCCAGCATTGCCCATGCTTGCGAGACAGTGACGACGCAAACTGAACCGCAGGGTTACTTCACGCTCGGACAACGTGAAAATCACTGGTGGTTGATCACTCCCGACGGAAAACCATTCTTCACCATGGGACTCAACCATATTGATCCAGCGAGCCTTCGATATGCCGAGAACGTCAAAATCTGGCGTGACAAGTATGGTGGAAGCACCATTCGCTGGATCGAAGAATCGGTGACTCCGAATCTCAAATCATGGGGCTTCAACTCGGTAGGTTGGGTTCAGGAAGTGACCGTTAAAAAGTGGCAACATTCGCGAGCCTTTACCGTTGACGAGTATCGTTCGTTGGGCATGCCGTATTGCCATCTGCTGCCGTTTACTGAATCACATCAATGGGAAAAGCATACCGTCCACTTTGATTTCCTCAGTGAAGATTGGAAGGAATGGGTGGACTATGTTGCTCGCTCTCACTGCGCAGCACTGGCTGAGGAAAAGAACCTCATCGGCTATTTCTACAGCGATTGCCCAACATGGACACACGACAGACCAGAGAATCAGTGGCGCGGGCCAATTTTCGACCCTGAGCGTCTCAAGTCTGAAGCTGGGCGGAAGGAATTGACCGACCTGGCTACGAGCTATTACAAGACGACACACGACGCTATCCGCCGTTATGACAAACATCATTTGCTGCTGGGCGATCGCTACGAGGCAAACGCTCCCATCGCGATGGAGGTCGTGAATTCTGCCGCGCCGTATGTCGATGTGCTGTCGTTTCAGGATTTCAGAGATCCAGTCACTCATCTCGATCAATGGCACAAAAAGACTGGCAAGCCAGTCTTACTGGCCGATGCCGCAGGCGTGCAATGGCGTAGCAATGAGTTCTTCAAAGCAAACAACGGAGCGTGGTATGCAGAAACATTGGCTGGGCTATTCAATAACCCCGGATGCATTGGCTTTCATCTCTGCGGTGCTTATCAACGCAACAAGGCACGCCGACGTGGACTTCTGGACGAAATGGAAAGACCCGATCAACAGAACATCGATAAAATGACGGCAGCCAACACACGAATCACGGAAAAAATGAACAACATGCATCAAGACTGAGGCAAAAGGGCCCCGGATCACAACAAATTCAACACGCCTAGGCACAGCTTGTTGCTCATCTGCAGCAGGAGGATTCTAGCGGCATCACAAACTGATGCAGGAACTAAGATTCAAGCAACGTAAGTGGCCCAACGTCCACCCCCGATTGGATTCAACTCGCCCCCGCAACACTTATCCGCGTGGTCGTCAGCAAAGCAGATCTCTTGCACACGGTGTTCCTTTGAACTCTTTTGATAACTGATCAAGGATGACCAAGTTCGAAAGCCACGCACAACCCAACAAAAGCTGAGCAGGCGGGCTGCGTTCCGATGGCTGCTGGCTATCAAAACCTTGCCAGACAGCAACGTGCCAGACAGCAATGTGCCCGACAGCAACATGCCAGACCACCGCCGACACTCAATCCTTCTTCTGAACCCACACATTGCGATAGCGAACCGGGTTCCCATGGTTCTGCAGGAATACCGGACCAGGTTCGGGGCCGGCCTTGAGGGGGGCTGCCGTGGTATTCCGCTCACCGGGCAGTTCCAGGTTTTCATGGATCACAACGCCGTTGTGCCGAACCGTCATACTAGGATTCTTAGTCAGTTTATCGCCGTCATACTCTGCGGCCGTATAATCGATGTCGTAAGTCTGCCAGGACAAAGGC
>PKCN01000240.1 GCA_002862205.1 Planctomycetaceae bacterium
GCCAAGGCTGCAGAGCCAGCGGCCAAGGCTGCAGAGCCAGCTGCCAAGGACGCCGTTCCCCAGTCGGCATCTGGCAGCGAGACTGTGAATCCGCCGAAGAGCGGTGGCAACCCTTCCGGAGTCAGTCTTCCGGCAGTCACCTTGCCTGAGGTTGTGGTGGAAGAGTTGTAAGCTACATGGGCATCAGACATGCTGCCACCATCGGTTAGAACAGCGGATGTTTCATACGCAAGGATGACGTTGAGATGAAAGTTAAGAATCATGTTGTTACGGTCGTTTTTGCATTGATGCTGTTAGCGACCAATGCACAAGCAGGAGAACCATGCCGGAGATTTCTCGGCTGTCCTGTTCCTGATTGCATCGGCAAGTGGTGCTGCGATGACTATCAAGCCAAGTGCTTGCCGTGCGTTAAGGTTCCTTTTTGCTTTGGCTGTGACGACTACTGCAGAAAATCGTTGCCTCGAGTCTGTGCACCACTCTGTTTTAGCTGTGATGACTATTGCAAAAAATGTCCGCCACCTGTCTGCAGACCACCGTTGTTGGCCACGCTTCGGTGCGTGCCGCAGCGGGCATCCTGTGGATGCAATGTTTGTGCGACCGAAGGTTGTGATCAGGCAACGGTGACGGGAAAGGTTGCGAGCGAACCGCTCGTGACCACAGCAAGGGTGGTCAATGAAGCGATTTCGGTAGCTGCGGCAGCCAAGTCGGCTGAACCACTGCGCGATCTTGATACCCAGGGCAACCCCGATGCTCAAGACAACCTCGATGCCCATGACAACCCCAAGCCTGTGTTCATCGAACTGTTTCGACGGTAAACGCTCTGCGAGGGTGCCGGCCCATGAAAAGGAATCCCGTTCAAAAGAATCCCATTCAAAGGAATCCCGTTCAAAGGAAGCCCATTCAAGGGAATCCAGCACAAGGGAATCTGCTGGGTCAAGAAGACTGAGGGCATGCACCTCGGAGGTTTACCAGAGCGGGATGCATGGGTAGCCCGCTGGTTGGTCCGGGCGACGACATGAACCAAAGAGAGTTGGTTTGAGTCGCGACTGTCCGTGGTGGATGTTCAGGCTGGGTAGTCATCAGGCTGGGTAGTCATCAGCTGGGTCGTCGTCTTCAAGTTCGTCGTCTTCAAGTTCGTCGTTGTCAAGTTCGTCGTCAAGGAATGCATCGTCATCAAAATCGGGATCCACAAATGGGTTTTCACCTGTGGCGTCATCGGTCTCATGCGGTGGCAGTGATCCTCGGTCCATCAATTCCTCGGGCGGGCTGTGATCGTTTTCGGGAATCCAGCGGATGGTTGGTCGCGGGGGGTCGGACAGAGCATCAATGCATTCCATTGCCATCCAATTGATCTCGCCCGGTCCCTCTGCCGTATCGCCGTCTTCTACTTTTTCGCCACCTTGCAGCATGTAAAGCGACGCGCTGCGCAGAAAACCTTCAATGTCGCTCGGTTCGAAATCTTCGGTTGTGTAGACCGCTTCGAGGTCCGGCAGGTCGAACTGTCCATTGCCAACGGTGTCCATCAGGGACCACGTTTCGGTGGCACGAAAGAGGCGTACATTGGTCCACATATCCAGCGGAGGCAATTCGTGACTCCAGGCATAGTTCATGCCGCGACGAAGTCCGTCATCGTCTCGAAGTACTTCGCCACCCGGGTTGAAATAGCAGATCGCATCGGGCATCTCCAGAAGAGTTGCCACAGCCTTGGACAGGAAATGAAGTTCGTTGAGAGGAGCGTAGTCATCCGGTAACAGCGGCACGTCATCGTCGTGATCGTTTGGATCCTCAACGCCAAGGACGTAGCTGATCAGCAGGCGAACATGGGCGGTGTGTTCTTTGACCGTCTCTGCAGCATCTTCCCAGCCCCAGGATTGTTCACCGGCACGTTCAAGGCAGCCGGGAAATGCAAGTGGCGCGTATTGCCCCAGTGACCACGCGACAAAACGTTCAGGGGACTCGTCCGGGTCGCCCATGTCATCAGGCCACGGCGCGTTTGCCGGTGTCACCAAAAGGTGTCCGTTTGATTTCGACGCGAAGTCATAAACGAGTGTTTGAGGCGCATCGTCATCGTCCATTGACTCGTGCTGCCCGACGCAATGAAATTCGTTGAGTTGCTGCCGCAGTACAGCAATGTCTACCGGTTTCCGAAACAGGACACACATGCCCTGAGTGAACAATCCCTTGGCCATTCTTTCCTCGAACGGGGTGCAAAACGGATCACATGTCCACACATGGAACTGATCGCGCGGTTGGAAGTTGGGACGCATCATAGCGAGCAGAGCTGAAGCCATGAACGGGACGCACCCCGGTTCTGACCAAAATCATCGCCAATCCGGTTACGGCTGGGGCAATTCAACCCCCAAGGCTTTCCAGAGCAGCCGGCAAGGACTTCCATGATGATCAAGGATCCTCATTCTGATCCTCACTGTGATCCTCACTGTGATCCTCACTGTGATCCTCATTGTGATCCTCACTGTGATCCTCATTGCCGACAGTGCGAGCACCGGAAATGCCCCACTTCAGGCCGCTCGGCGGGGTTCCACAAAGGGCTCAGTCTGGGATGGTTTGGTGTCGGCGTGATTGAGGGACAGGATTGGTTCCGCTTCAGAATCCGCCCCTCTGTGGGTGGGCAGATTCCATTGAAAGCCCAGCAACTGACCCAGCTGACTTCGTCGTACAAGGCCCTCGTAGGTCAGCACTGAAAGACAGCACGCTGTCGCAAATGACAGGGTCATCTTGAGTAGCGGACTTGCCTCGGGTAGCAGCAGTTTCAGATCCAAATGAGTCAGCCCCAGAATGGGATGATGCACAATGTAGATCCAGAACGAAGCTGCTGCCAGGTAGCGAATCGAAGTTGGGATGGTCGATATCTTTTTAACCGAAATTCCGATCAGCGACAGCGTGCCCAACAATGCACCAGTCGCTGTCATCGTTGCAAGCAAAACACCCGCCAAACTGACGCCAGCTTGCTGCGATTCAGCAGAAACACTTTCCCATTGTGCGAGTTGCCAGCGACCCAATAACAGAGCAATGAAACTGGTGATCAGAGCCGGCGCAATCAGACGCGTTGACTGCTGGCTCACCCAATGAAGTTTGGGATCGTGGATGGCAAGCATCAAGCCGAGTGTGAAAAATACTCCGCTGTAGAGCCACTTGGCTGGGACTGGAAAAAACGAGTGTTGGAATCCCCAGACCACTTGGGGCTCAAAGCACAGAATCAAAGTTGCCGCCACCGCAGTCAGGCCGAGTGAGGTTTTAAGGCTGGGTTGGTATTCCTTTATCCACGAGTATCGTTTTGCCACCATCGCGAAGATTGTCAGGCAGGCAATGTAGAGAAACAGATACTGTAGAAACCAAAGATGGCCGAGTCCCCACAAGTGCTCACCAAGCCGAGGATCTAACTTCAGACTTCTCAGTTTGACGGGTGAGACGATGCCCTCGGCAACCCAGCTTCCCACCCAGCAGTAAAGGCCCAAAGGAAGGATCACGATCGCACCAAATAGCAGTGGAATCAGCAGTCGACGAACGCGACTTCGAAACAGCACCTGCGGACCACGACGTTGAAGAGTTTGCCAGGCAAAAAAACCGGCCAACACCAGAAATAGCGGCATGATGAACAGCTCGATCGACCAAAATAAAAAATCGATCGCGGCATTGGGAGTATCGCTGACCGACCAGCTGAGTCCCGGCATCGGATAACGCAGATAAGGCACGCAGCTGTGCAGCAAGACCACACCTAACGCAGCCAAACACCGCAGGGCGTCCAAACCAGCAAAATTGGGTTTGTCATTCGGGGCAGGCAAAGCCGGGGCGGACAAAGCTGCATCAGCGGGGCGAATCGGTAGTACATCCATGATCTCTGCTGACTACCAAAACCAAACGGGAGTGTGGAAGTGCAATGCCCACTTTTCGTCGAGTGAGCAACGATCCGTGCGGTCAGTGAAATGCTTTCAAATGCAGCGTAAGCGGACAGCTATCCTCTCCAGCCAGCCCAGTTGCCCGGTCAGCCCAGTTGCCCGATCAGCCCAGTTGCCCGATCAGCCCAGTTGCCCGATCAGCCCAGTTGCCCGATCAGCTCAGTTGCCGGATCAGTGGCGTCGCGAGTTTTGGGAAAGATGCCAGTGCGGTGCCGATGGTTTTTCTGGCCCAGGTTGATCGCAATGCGTTGGTCACTATTCGGCAAGTTCGTTTTTTGCGACGCAAGAGTCTTAGTTGCTCGCGGTCCCATTGATCTCCGATGGTCGAGCGTTGATCTTGCTGCGTCGGTTTCATGCATGAACCGATCAGATTTGCCACAGCAATTCCACTCTGCAGTCCCCATGTCATTCCTTCACCGGTGAATGGCTCGACGTAACCTGAGGCATCACCCACGGTCAACAGTCGCCCCCTGCCAGCAACGCGACTTCTTCGCAGGGGTGGGGTGGTCATGACTTTGGAGGGCGGCCCCCAACGAAATTCAGGAAAGCTGCTGCGATTGAGTATTTGCTGGACTCGCTCGGCCGGCGAGCCTTGTTGAGCAGCAGCTGATCCAGAGCGGAGTGCAGCTGCGACATCCACGTGACCATTTTCCAAGCGTACCAGGCCCACGTATCCATCATGATCGCACGCCATATGAATCACGTGCGGGGCGATTTCATCGCAGTGGGCAGTCCAGGAAACGCCGAACGGGCCGTGGGGTGATTCTCTCCATGGAAGCAATGAGCTTATGCCTTGAGAATTCAGCCCGGTTGCTAACACCACAAGATCGAAATCTCGTTGTTCGGTGTGTGAGGAATGTTGCAGTGTGACTTTGACGTGTTTGGACGCAACCTCGGTAATGCGGGCGTTGCATGGCATTCGAACGTTGCAACCTGCATCTCGTGCAGCCTCGAACAAGGTCGAGTCCAAGGCTGAACGTGAAATTGCAATGCCCGCTGGCAGGTCCACTTGGATCGTACGTCCACCAAGTGACCCACGCCACTGCTTTACTTGAACTGCATGAGCCATGATTTGCTGGAACAGTGGTCGATCGGCCGCCACAGCATTTGTAGCCTGATTCAGGAGTGAGGCGTGGCAACTCAAATTTTCGAGTACTTCGATGCCGGCTCCGCCGATGCAGCATCCACAAACCTTGTCTCGCGGAAAATTCGATTTCTCGACGAGGGTTACATCCACCTGGTGAGTGCGCAATTGAATCGCGCAGGCACTTCCTGCGACTCCGCCGCCTACGACAAGCACTCGAGTGGGATTCATTTCAACGGTGTGATGGGAAAGAGCCACGGATCATGCGAAGGAGGGGACCGCGTCTTCGGATGCAATCTCGTCGATTGTTGCAATGAAACGGCAAGGGAAGAGTCGTCTGATTTTGAGGGAACGCCCAAGGGCTTGCTGCGAGATGGTTTGGAATTCGGGCATCGTGAAAGCACCTTGAATGCTGAGGGTGGCATCGGTGTGGACGACCTTGGAGCGTGACAGGAGTCGACTTGCGGCCATGACCAGTGCAAGATTCAGGTAGCTTCGTTCCAGATCACACACCAACACGGTCCCGTCGCTGGCGGTTTGCATGGCTTGCAGTAATTGACTGGCCTGGTGATTTTCAAGGTGGTGCATGAAGAGCGAGCATGTCACGACATCGAATCCTGATGGCAGCGGAGTGTCAAGACAGTCATGTTGCAGAGACAGCACTTTCAAGTCAGCCGCGTGGGCGCGACGTTGTTGTGCTTCCACGGCGACCGAACGCAGGTCCAGTAGAGTCAACTGCAACTGCCAGCCTTCGCGTTTGGCCCATGCTGCCCACCTCAGAGGAACATCACCCGAGCCGCTGGCAACATCCAGTAAATTGAGTTTGCGGTCATCGCGAGTCATCGCAAGACGCCTGATGCGCCGGTACATCGCCGAGGCCACGCCACTGCAGCGGTTCAATCGAGCGAGACCGCGCAGAGCCAGTTCGTGATCATCCCTGGGTAAATTGGGATCATCCATCAATTCAGGCTGCAGATTACGTTGAGCCAGGTTCAAGTCAGGCATGGCTGCGGTTGATTCGTAGGTTCGTTGATTCGCAGGTCGTTGATTCGCAGGTCGTTGATTCGCAGGTCGTTGATTCGCAGGTCGTTGATTCGTAAGGCATGGGGAAGGGTGACCGAGTTACGGAAGCCGATTTTGGCAGGATGGCGTCATACTCCCCCGGCAGGGATGCTCATCGCTTGTTTGCTGCCCTCGCTAGTTCTACCGCCTTTGCATCAATCAAGCCACATGGAACCACTCTGCCCACATGGAACGAGTTAGAAATGTCGTCCGGTTGCGTGCTGTTGTGCTTGAAAAACAGTCCGCGAGGGCAAGGCACGCCAGCATCCCTTGGCAGCATCGAACCGCCTGGCGTCCCTGTGGCCCTGTTGAGCGAGCACTTCACGAGCGTATGTTGATCATTCTGCAGCGGGTGTATCAGCAGCGCGGATGCCACTTTTGTTTGGCGGTAAACGAAAAATCAGGAACAAGCCAATCAAGGCGCCCGACAATACAAAAACACTCACCCACTGCGAGATTGATAACGAGGTTCCGAATTGGCCCGATTCATCGACACGGATGAGTTCAAGGACGAACCGCAGGATGGCATAGCCAGCAAAGCCGAGCATCATGACGGTGCCGTCGCGAAGGCGTGAATCGGGAATCAGGCACAGGCCAATGCACAGCAGCAAGGATGTGATACTGCTGAGGATTTGGGCCGCAAACACGGGTAGGGCGGTTTTGGGCAATTCGGAAGGGCTCCAGCGGTATCTTTTTCCATCAATCGTTGCAACAACGCCCAGCCTGGCATCCTCGGCAGGAATGTCTCGTGATGCGGTCGCCAGTGGGGTGAAGTCTGGGGTCAGCGTTGCGAGTTTCTGGTCCCTACGGATGCCGGCTCGGTCAGCCAGGCTACCGGAGCTGACGCTTGTAATGCGGCGGGTTTGCGGATCATAGCGAAATCCGAGCAGTTCGCCGCTGCGAATCTGGTCTTCATAGACAGGGCTATTGGGAGGGAATTTCAACGCCATCGCATTGTCGTCGCAGCGACCTCCATAGCAGCACCCGTTCATCACGCAGCCGAGCCGACCAATGAAGACGCCCAGAAACATGCAAGGAACAATCACGTCACCGAATTTCAACCATGGGAGCTTCTTCCTGTAGAGGTAGATTGACCCCGCTAGAATCCCGCCAATGAATGAGCCATAAACCACCAAGCCGCCTTCTGTGAACTTCAGCATGTTCACCAGAGTTTCTGCCCATGTATCAGCAATGAATTGTTCGCGATACTGAATCACAAAGAAGACGCGCGCTCCAAGGATGCCCCCAGCGAATGCCCAAGGGGCGACCGAGTAGATCAATTCCGTATCAAAACCTCTGCGTTTGGCACGATAGGCCGCTAAGTAGACGGCGGACCCCACTGCGGTCAGCAGCATGACCCCATAGCCGCGAATGGCCATACCCACCGGGGCTCCGTCCAGATTGGTCAGCTCGACGCGCGGCAGGACCATGACCACGCCGGCAGTCATCAAGCCCCAGAGCAGCCATTCACGGCTCAGGATGTCGAGAGCGGATGCACCTTGCAACTTGCCGATCAAGACACGAATGCCCAGGGCACCGAGGATTGCGACCAGCAGCCAGCCAACCCCAAACACGGGGATGCCGGCGATTTCATGGGGGATCAGCAGGAGGGTTCGCTGCATCGATATTCCGTCATTGTCGTCGTTGAAAAGGCTTCGTCGCATTGGTCTGGACGGATAGCCTTGCTCTTTTCTACGCTCACGGCCACGTCCAAGTCCAGATCGTACGTTTGTCTTCTGCTCGATTTGCCAGCAAAAGATGGCGGACGGCACTCACTGGTCAGTCCAGCGGGGCACAAGCCGATCAAATTTGCAGTCAATCGTTGATCAGCAGAGTTGATCAGCAGAGTTGATCAGCAGAGTTGATCAGCAGATCAGGTGAACCAGAATTACTCCCCGTGATCCTCGCTTCGCGCGTTTTGAAAAATGAGTTGCATGAGCTGCCCAGTTGCGTGCCAAGGCCGCAAGTTGGCGAGCTGTTTTGAGTGGAATGAAATGATTCTTCTGGCAAGGGAACTGACCATCGTGAAGCCAACTTTCATCACAACATTCATCGTGATTTTGTTCATGCTGGTTGGGGGCACAACTTCGGTATCAGGAGCTGATCAGATCTTTTGCGTGACAACGAAGATATTCGTGGGTGATCAGCGCGATCCTGCCTCGGAGCATCAGATCCTGTTTGATCAGGGGCTGGTCTATGACGTACCTGTGATCAACCGACGGTTCATCACGGTTTTTGACCCGGCGCAGAAACGTGTTACGTTGCTTGATCGTGACACGCAGGTTCAGGCATCGGTCAGCACAGATGATTTGATCAAAATCACGGCTCAAGCCAGAGCTTCCGTCAAAGATGATGAGCAAAAGAAAAAACTTGGCATGGAAGCCAAAGTTCAGACCAGTGAGCAGAGGGCTGGTTACAGCATCAAGTTTGCCAACCTCGAGTATCATGCGACAACACAGAAGCCCGAAGATCCAAAAGTTGCATCCGACTATGCAATGTTCGTTGACCTCGCCTCGAGATTGAATCTGGTTCGTCGGCTTGGACCGCCCCCGTTTGGACGCATGACCCTGCATCAGGAATTTGCTTCCCGAGGTGAGCTGCCGTTGGAGCTGACGTTGACGATCACCGGCAGCAAGCAGACCGAACAGTATCGGGCCACCCATGCGATTGGCGACCTTGCGGACTCAGAACGCGAAGTGATTCAAGAAGTCCGAGGCTACTTGGCACTGTATCGCCAAGTGGATCTTAAAACCTTTCCCAAGTAGGTCTGTCGTGTATTCAGGCCTTACCTGTGTGGAATCAATCTGCGTGGAAGCAACTGCGTGGAAGCAATCTGCGTCCACGGAACTTGCCGGGTGAACAAGGCCTGCTTTTCGAGCCGACTTCATTTCTTCTTTTGTTGCTGACGTTTCTTTGCGTCTGCTCGTCGCTTGATGATTCCCGCAAGCTTTTTCTTTTCTGCTTCCAACACGGGGCCGGGGATCACGGCAGGCTTGACTTCTGTCATGTCCAAGACGTCAGTGTCTTTGAGTTCCTTGAGGCGGATGTTCCGGTACCACACCGGATCCCCGTGATCTTGCAGACTCAGATTGGCGTTGCGGGCCTCGAGGTTGCCGCCTCTTTGCCGGAGCAGATTGACGTTGAATGCCCACTTCGGATCTTTGTAATCCAACTGAATCACTTTTTCGCCATTGAGCCAGTGTTGGATTATGGTTCCCTTGCAAACAATGCGTCCCGTATTCCATTGTCCAACAGGCTTGGTCATGTCTTTTGAGGGTTGGACACAAAAGTACAGGGATGCAGCGCTGGTGCGTGGGTTCTTGCCATCTGCGTGGACGTCATTGTCGAGGATTTGGTATTCGTATTGGGTGGGGCGATAATAGATACCGCTATTGCTGCCCTTGCTGACTTTCCACTCGAATTGAAGTTCAAAGTCGTTAGGGATCTTTTTGCCGGTGTAGACCAGACTGCCGCCTTTACCCTGACGCGAGATCACGCCTGATTCGATTTTCCAGTTTCCGCTGTGTTGCCAGTTTGTCAGGCTGTCTCCTTCACTCAGCAGTGCGAAACCATCTTCTACTGAATCCGACGTCGGTGGTCTTGAGTCATCGGCACACACGGTCGGAAAACAATTCATGGGTGGCATAAGCAGCAGGGCCAGGCTACCGATTCCAAGCAATTGAACGGTGTGAAGGTACCAAGGCGTGATTGAGCGTAACGGCATGGCTTGGTAAATCCTGATACAGAGGTAGAGGTGATGTTGGCACGGATATCTTAAACAAGTCCTGCTTCCGAGGTTTTTGTCTGCCAGGGTTTGCCATCAGGTCACTGGCGTTTTTTTGAGTCTGGTTTGAAAACAGTGATTTTGAGGTCACGACACTTGGGCATTTGGTTGGATGCAGCGAATTGGGGGCGTTTCAGGTCAATGAATTTGAGTACACTGTGAAAGAACTCGACCGGATGGTTAGAATCCAGACGGTTTGGGCGCCTGTTCCAGGTAATGAATTAGCCTTTTTTTTGGATGGGAGCTGTGCTGATCTCGGCAGTTGCGAGATTTCAGTCCATCTGCTGTGTTTGGCGACAGATTTCGTGTGTGCAAGGATAAGAATAAAGTGAAAATCAAATGTCCAGCGTGCGATGAAGTTGTAGAAATCGATCCATCGATGTCGGGACAGATTGTTGATTGCAGTTGTGGGAAAAAACTCAGGGTCCCCACCGTCCAACAAAACCCTGCATCTTCACCGTCGTCGGCGGGAGACGCACGATTCAGGGGCGAAGACGGTTCTGGTCCACAGCAGCCAGCAGCTCCACAGGGTGTCAATCCAGCCGCGGGAACGGCGACGTCAGAACAAAATCCGTTCTCAACTCCCAGCCAGGGGAATCCTTACGCAGCCACCAACACGCCGCATGCCAACAATCCAATGATGCCGCCGCAGGGCGCAAGCCAGGGACTTGCCATCACATCTCTGGTGTTAGGCATCGTCTCGTTGGTTTTGATGTTTACTTGTTGTCTTGGTTTTTTAACGGCAATCCCGGCAGTGATTTTTGGGACTGTTGCGATCAAGAAAGCAAACCGTGGTGAGGCTGGTGGCAAAGGGATGGCGATTGCCGGTGTTGTGCTGGGAGGAGTTGTCTTGGCACTGACCGCACTGGTGGTTGTCTTTTACGGAGTGATGTTCGCCTTGGCCCCTCAAGGGCTGGGTAATGCTCCGCCAATGTTCAACCCTTGATTTTTGAAATAACAGTGGAAGACCTTTCGTAAGACATGAAGGGTTGATGCAG
>PKCN01000280.1 GCA_002862205.1 Planctomycetaceae bacterium
TCGCAACCAAATAATGGGCAGATCATGATTCAGGACGGACAACCGCGTGGACGCAGTCGTCTCATCGTCTGGTTGTTGGCGTCCTTGAGCCTTCTGTTGCTTGGTGGCTGGTTCACTTCTCTGGGCTTGGGGCCCTGGTACAAAGAGTTGAATTTTCCACCGTTCCAGCCACCAGCGTGGGTTTTCACACCGGCTTGGATTTTGATTTTAAGTTTGTTGGCGATAGCTACTGCCAAAATGTCTGACTCAAGTGGCACCATCCGGTCGAGCGCAGTTCCATTTGCTTTTGTACTCTACGGGATACAGTTTGCCCTGAACGCGGGGTGGTCACTGCTGTTTTTCTCGCTCAAGCGACCAGACGCTGCTCTTTGGGAAATTTTGGTGCTGGATTTTATTCTTTTGCTGATGATTTTTGTTTACGCCCGCACAAGCAAACTGGCTGGATGCCTGCTGGTGCCCTATCTGCTCTGGTTGTTGTTCGCAACCGCCATTAATGCGTGGATCGTAAACAACAATGTTTCTTTTTCCTGATCACTTCTTTGGGGCGATTGTTCGCAATTTGTTGGTGGTGACTGTCTACTAGTCAGTCGTGCCAGGCCTTCCGTGTCATTCATAAAGAGAGTTAAAAATGATTCGATTTGATCTCACGAGACGACGTTACGGTCGCCTTGCTGTCGCAGGTCTGTTCAGTGCAACCTGCTCCCGTGGCCTTGGGCGTGAACCCGACCCTCTGCCGCAAGGCGGAGGTCCCACCGAACGACCCTTCAAACGAGACTACCCTGTTCCAGAGTTTCGGCCGTCATGGAAGAGTGCTCAGATAAACAGAACGATGGTTTCCGACTTTGTCATTTATGCGCATTCCGATTTGCAGATGACGCAGCGTCTTCTAAACCAGGAACCCAAACTCATCAATGCATCGATGGATTGGGGTGCAGGAGATTTTGAGACCGCACTTGGCGGTGCGTCTCATATGGGACGTACGGACATCGTCAAATATCTGTTGTCCCATGGCGCCAGACCAAATCTTCACTGTGCTGCTATGCTGGGGCAGCTGGACGTGGTCAAATCGCTGCTGGAGTTTGAGCCCAAGCTCATTGATGCCAAAGGACCTCACGGCTTCTCTCTACACTTTCATGCGCAGGTTGGCGGACGCGAGTCAAAGCCCGTGCTGGAGTATCTGCAAGGTGTCAAGCAAGTTGAATTACGTCCCATCCCGTTTTTGAAGTGAGTTGGCTGTTCGTTTGATCGCCACGATCGTCCCGGCTGAAGTTGACCTGAACGGAACACGCCAGCTCATAAAAGAACGTTGAGCAAGTCGTCGCGTCATGTTTTTGTGATTAGAAGATAGCCTCAAGACCATGGATGCGGCGGTATTGGCTGAGAGTATTTTGACGCGGTGTTCTCACGGCGGCGCGATTAAGTGGATTGCAGCTGACAAGCAGGTGCAGGCCCCGAACGAGGTTTTGCCGTCCACCCACATGCCGTTTTTTCCGGTAAAGACAGAGGGGAACCGGGGTGGCGTGTACTGCAGCCCGACAGACGCAACCACACCAGTTAGGTCAACAAGACGCGTCACATGCGTTTGCTGCTACGACGTGGAACCTGCTTTGATGGATGAGGCATTCGGGGCCGCGATGTTATTGTGGCTGCGGACGCTTCTCGGGTTTTTGAACTTTGAACTGTTGTGTGAGGTCGAGACGCAGTAAACGCGCCCGAGATCGTGCTTCATGACCTCGTAGCGATGCCTCGTGTGGCATGGTGTGGAACGCAGGGGTGATCAGCCGGGCAATGTTTGTCTTTGAAAACAGAATGCAAATGCCAAGCACGTGAGGTGATTGGAACTGCCAGGATGCCGGGTTTGATGTCCATTCAGATAAGCCGCGATCCTGACTGGTAGAGATGCACGCAGAAAGAAAGGCGTTTTTTGTTGGATCCGCAGAGCATTGGGAAAACAGGATAAACCGAGGTGGACTCCGCTAAGATTCAGTACCCGCACGAATTCGTCTCGGGAAGTCCCGACCAGAAGAAGCATATTCATCGTGGCTGATCGAGCTGTGAAATTGCCCCCATCGGAAACCAGACATCAAGCGAGAGTGGAAAGCTGACCAGTGTAGTGATGTCGGCTGCAGCACTTAAGTAAATCCCGACCAGCATAATCCCGATGGTGGATAATTCCCTCCGGGCATGCCATTGGAATGGCTCCCGCAGCAACGGCTGTCCATCGCATGATGGTTCCGTTGGTGCATTGATACGTGTTTTTGAAAACAATCGGTAATGATTTCGTTTTGGGACACGCATCTGCATTGGGCGTTTTTATCGCTGACTCCCTTCTTCACCATTTTGGCAGCTGGAAGATCAGGTCGGTGGATAGAGAGGGTGGTATCCAACTACTGGAACACGGGATGCAACATCGTGTGCAGAATCGATCCTGCAGGCTGGCCTCGGTGGGCAGGTAGCTCAAAATGAAAAGCCCGCGTATCTCGATAGCCTGACTTGTTTCACTTCCTGCTGGATAGACCTACGGATACCGCCATTCATTGTTGTGGCGGTCCGGGTTGCACTCATTGATTGCGGTGGCAAAGCGTTGGCAGAAAGCGGTGGTAATCGCTACGCTTCGTTCACGCAATGATGTCTTGCACAACGTTGCCATGAACATCGGTGAGGCGGAAATCGCGACCGGAGTAACGGTACGTAAGGCGTTCGTGATCAAGTCCCATGAGATGCAGGATTGTCGCATGTAAATCATGCACATGAACCCGATCTTGCACCGCCGAACATCCAAACTCGTCAGTTGCACCGTAGGTAAAACCCGGTTTGACGCCTCCGCCGGCCATCCAGACTGTAAAGCCATAGTGGTCGTGATCACGTCCTTTCTGTCCTTCCGAAGTGGGAGCTCGTCCGAATTCTCCACCCCAGATAACCAGAGTTTCATCAAGAAGTCCACGTTGTTTCAAATCCTGAAGCAGCGCGGCAATTCCCTGGTCGCAAGCTTCGGCCAAGCGTGCATGTCCACCTTTGATGTCGCCGTGCCCGGTGTCCCACGCAATGTCATATCCATCAATCGAATGTGAGAGTTGAACCATTCGCACGCCGCGTTCCACAAGCCGACGTGCGAGCAGGCAGCCTTTGGCGAATTCAGTTTTGCCATACATCTCAAGCGTCGTTTTGGTTTCGCTTTCAGTGTTGAATGCGTCGGGTACAGCGAACTGCATTTTGAACGCCATTTCCATTGCCTGGATGCTTGATTCCAGTTGCTGGTCCTGTTGTTGGCGTTTCAGATCCAGTTGATTCAGTCGGGCGAGCAGTTCGGCTTGCTGTCGTTGCTCTGCACGAGGGAGATGTGGGTTTTTAAGGTCTCGAAGAATCTGGTCGGGTTTCATGCTTGCAATATTGGCGTACACACCTGAGTAAGCTCCGGGCAAGAAAGAGTTTCCCCAGTTCGCCGCTTTTCCCCGCGGTTGAGCGCGAGGGCTCATCGCAACAAAGCCCGGCAGTTCCTGGTTTTCCGTACCCAGGCCATAGCAAAGCCATGACCCCAAACTTGGACGGCTTGGTTGCAGGTGTCCGAGATTGAACATGAGCATGGCCCCCGCGTGTTCGGGGATGTCAGTGTGCATGGAGTGCACGAAGCAGATATCGTCAACGCACTGTGCGGTATGCGGAAAGATATCGCTCACCCATTTGCCGCTTTGTCCGTATTGCTTGAAACCAAAGGGTGACGGGAATAGCCCATTCTTGGTATTCCGTAGCGTTTTCCTATCAACTGTCGTGGGACGCTCTCCAGCATGTTTTGCAATCAGTGGCTTGTAATCGAAAGTGTCGACTTGTGATGGCCCACCGGGCATGAACAGTTGAATGACATGCTTTGCTTTGGGAGCAAAGTGTGGCAACTTTGGAGCCAAGGGTGAGGACCCTGCTACATCGATCTGCGGACGCCCCGCAAGCGTCGTGTCGCTCAGCATGCTGGCGGCCGCGAGGGTTCCAAACCCAGAGCCGAGTTGCTGCAAGAGATCCCGACGCGAGACGGGTTGTGTGGGGTTGCGGTGTGTCATGGCGGTCTACAGCAGGATAGCGATGTGAATGTTGGCGACGGAACTTCGTTGCTGGCTGAAAGTTGGTTTGAAGGAAGGGATTAACGAATGTACATGAATTCATTTGCGCTCAGCATGACCTGACAATATTGCTGCCAAAGGTCAAGCGAATCGTTTGAAACGGGCTTTGTTGCTAGAAACTGATGGGAAATTTCACGTTCCTGATCGGTCGGTGAACGACCGTAAAGCAACGAGTAGGCAAAGTTCACTCTTGCTTCATCTGTTGATTCTTTGCGTTGCAGCAGGCTTGAAAGTGCTTTGGCACGTTTAATCATGAACGGACTGTTCATCATGAAAAGGAATTGCTGAGGCAACACGTTGGAAGTACGTTTTGCGGCGCTGGCACGCGGAATGGGGAAGTCGAACAACCTCAGGAATTCATCAGACCCTTTTGGCTCATTACGACTCACCTTGGCATAAAGGGTTCGGCGTTGGCTGTCCACTATCCGGTCAATGGATGGACCTCCAAGCGTCGTGTCGAGTTCACTGGTGACGGCCAGTAGCGAGTCTCGCCAGGTTTCGACGTCCATTCGTCTGGGTTGCATCCGCCACAACAGGCGATTGTCCCCGTCGGATTCAAATGCCTGTTGGTCAAAGTCGCTGCTGCTTTGATAGGTGGCAGAGTTCATGATGGTTCGGTGCATGGATTTGATGGACCAGCCGGATTCAACGAATTCAACTGCCAGCCAGTCGAGGAGTTGGGGATGACTGGGCGACTCTCCCAAAATGCCAAAATTACTCGGAGTTCTGACCAGGGCTTTACCAAAATGATTCATCCATATCCGGTTGACGATCACGCGTGCGGTCAGCGGGTTGGAGGGAGCCACAACCGCTTTGGCGAGTTGGGTTCTACCGCTGCCCTGCTTGAAGTGTTCGCGGGTTTGTCCCTCAACGATCCGTAGAAAGCGACGAGGTGCGACTTCGCCCGACTTCAGCAAGTTGCCACGTAACGCAATCTTCATGTCGTTTGATCCCGCGTCGTGGATCGTGTGGGCGAAGTCGTATTTGGCTGGCGCTGTCGCTTTCAGTTCCGTTGTTTTCTCCTGCCAGCTTTTGATCTCTTCTTTTTCCTGATCGGTCGGTTCGCGTTTCTGGTCCTTTGGAATTTTTTGCAGTTGCTTCACCTTGTCCTGTGCTGCTCTGATTTTTCCCTGATGGGCGTGGTATGTTTTTTGGATCTCCACATCGACCAGTGGCGTTTCGGTCTCTCGTGAGTTGTTGAAAATCCCTGCAATCGAATAGTAATCCTGGGTTGGAATGGGATCGAATTTGTGATCGTGGCAGCGGGCACAGGCAACGGTCAATCCAAGGAACGCGCGGGAGAATGTGTCGACGCGATCGTCCAACGTTTCGCTCTTGGCTTGCGCGATGCTTTCCGGATCACCACCATCGGATGAGTAGCTTGGACCCAATGCGAAGAAGCCTGTGCCAATGGCAGACTCGGGATCCAATTGGTCGCCAGCAATTTGGTTGGTGACGAATTGATCGTACGGCATATCGGCGTTGAAGGCCGCCACAACCCAGTCCCGATAACGCCAGGCAAAGGGGTGAGAACGATTGTCTTGTGTCCATCCACCTGTGTCACTGTAACGTGCAACATCCAGCCAGTGCCTGCCCCAACGCTCACCATATTGTGGCCGCTCAAGAAGTTCGTCAATCATCTGACCGAATTGCATGTCGCGTTTGTTCGGCGTGGCGTCAATGGCGGTGACCCAGCGCGATAGCTCGGTTGGCGAAGGGGGAATGCCAATCAGGTCGATGAAGCTGCGGCGGACGAGAGTTGCGGTAGCGGCGGGCGGCGGTTGCCGCAATGCATTCTCATCGAGGCGGGAGGCCACGAATTGGTCAATCGGGTTTTTGATCAAGGCCGCGTGATCGATGGTTGGCGGAATCGGTCTCTCGACAGGTTGCCAAGCCCAGTGCTGTTGTAATTCAGACCACTTGTAGCCCTCCGCCGGGGCGAGAGAGTCGTGGGTGGCTTCGTCTGGCCAGGGGGCTCCCCACCCCACCCACTTTTCTAAAGCCGCGATCGAGGCGGCATCCAACTTCTGGTTGGGCGGCATCTCGTTGGATTCATACCGTACCGACTGTATCAGCAGGCTTTCATCCGGTTTGCCCGCAACAATGACACTACCAGAATCGCCACCTCGTAGGATTGCAGCTCGGCTATCGAGGCGAAGGCCAGCTGCAAGCTGTTTGGAACTTTCGCTGTGACATTCGTAGCAATGATTGACCAGGATTGGACGAATTCTGGACTCGAAAAAATCGAGCTGTTCGCTGTCACTGGCATGCACGCTGCCAATACAAAGTGCATTGGCAATCAACCAGACAATCGAGTTGCACAACCATCGTTGGTGCACGACGCGAGTTTTGGCGTGATGTGGAGGGTGAGTGAAAGGCGACATGGCGTTGAAGAAAGAGTGAATGAAAGGCAGGCGTTGCGGTGAGTGTGAGCTGGCGGGTGTGGTGCGCCGGGAGGCTCACAGAAAGTTGCATGCTTGAGTTGCGGCACCATTCTTTGGGCGAGGGTGGGTGAGCTGGCGGCGGCTGGCATCACGAAGACGAAACGGCGAGCAAAGGCGGCGACCGTGCATGAGCATCAGTGTAGCGTGACTGGAACCCGGAATCACGGTCTGATCAACAGTTTAAAGTTCCGGAGCGGTTGTTTGGCGAGCAGATCGGGGGAGCTTGCCGATATCAAGCAAAGCTTGAGTGCCGCGAGAATCTGTTCTTGATTGTCGCCCGAGTCAGGCGAGAGCGTGGAAACAAGTTAACCAATCCCTTGGGATAACCGCGAGAAGAGGATTCTGCACGCTCACCTGGGTGAATCAGAATCGCCCCTCGGAGAGACTCGCAATCAACCTCTCGAATGGGCTTCTCGAATGGGCTTCTCGGCTAGGCTTCTCGAATGGGCTTCTCGGCTAGGCCTCTCGGCGGAGGCGATCAGCAAAACCACCCTCGATGGTCGTTGCATCTTTGGAAAGCTTCTTCAGCATTTCGCTTTGGGCGGTGTTTCCCACTGCATAAAGATCCAACATGCGGTCAAGCCAGTTACCTTCCTGAATTCCAATCTCACCAGGAGTTTCCATGTCAAGGAGCACGAGCTTCGTCAGACTTTCGACAAACAGGTTGGTCCAGAGTTTTTGTTCATAGGCAGCGCCTAAGGTATGGTTGAGCTTGAAAAGCAACTCAGCTTCTACCTCGTCAATGATCCAGTCGCGATTGATGCAGGCTTGCAGAGTCTCAATGGCTTGAGGTGTCAGATCACCGGTATTTTGGGCTGATTCCAGAATGTCGTGAGCGGCTGAGTTGGTTTGGTCTGTCATTGGAATTTCACTGTGCTTTTTTAGGTTCTGCGACATGTTCATGGTTCAATAGCGGAAACCCGCGGTTGCCATCGAGTGCGGTTTCCGGATTTACGTACCGCTGGCGGAGTGGATTGTTCCAAAACCAAGGCGGGGGAGCAAGTTGTTGGTGGATCGCGAGGCCCTTGTTCATGGTGTGATTCTGCTTGCCAACGTTACGAACCTGTTGCCGCTGCGGGTTGGTGGGACGCTACCGAGGGCGCGATCCAGAGAGATTTTCAATGGACTTTGATTTGAGCTTCGTGTTCTCGTTTCGTCCGATGAGCGAAAATTCTTAAGAAAATGACGGGTTCCACGAAGAAGCAGGAGGGGTGTGCACGCAGGCCAAGGACCCTCTCAAGGGTGTGCGGTTGTCGGTCGTTTGGTGTACGGAAATTCTGCAGTTTGTCTGCGTTTATGATAAGCTTGGGATGATGCGATTAGCGGAAATCGGGGCATTTTCCCGTTTGTCCGAGGAGTTTTTGTTGGGAACGTTCTGGATAATGAGTTTGAGATGAGGAAATCCATGCAGAAGCGTCGCTCTGGATTCACGCTGGTTGAACTCCTGGTGGTGATTGCCATCATTGGTGTTCTGGTTGGGCTATTGCTGCCCGCCGTTCAGGCTGCCCGTGAAGCTGCCAGGCGAATGAGTTGCAGTAACAACTTCAAACAAATTGGATTGGCGATCCAGAATTATCATTCTGCGTTCAAACAATTACCGAGGTATGGCGGCGGGACCGATGGTTTAGGCACGAACAAAAATCTCGGCACCGAGCCAGGTTGGACTCGCTCGGGCTGGCACAATTCACAGGCCTTGAGTGCTCGTGTTGCATTGACTCCTTACATGGAGCAGCAAGCTCTGTGGGAGGAGATTTCTACACCCACGGATTATGACGGCGACGGAGCCATCGATTTCCCTGCGATGGGGCCTTACCCCACCATTCAAGCCTTCAGCCCTGCCTACGTCACAGGAGCGACTGGCGATAATTATCGGCCTTGGTTAACCGAGATTCCTACGTTGCGGTGTCCCAGCGATCCGGGGACCGGCGCGCCGGCAGCTGGCCGTACCAATTATGCCGAGTGTCTTGGCGACACAATCAACCAGCCGTATGTCGGACCCTTGAATTGGGCAACGCCGGGATTTGCCATCAGTTCATGGAATTCGCAAATTACCAATGCGGCCAGTCGTGGTGCATTCATCGCCAGAACGGATTCAAAATTCCGAGATGTGCTCGACGGATTGTCAAACACTATCTTCATGGGTGAAATCAAGACGGACCTGGGAGATAACGACAATTCCACCCGCGCCAATGGAACGCTGGACATTGACAATGTCGCGCCCAATTTTGTGACGGCATGTGCTGATGCGGGACATATCGACCCAGAGCGTCCACAGTACTGGTGTGACGGAGAGAATTGCCCAACCCCCAGTGGACCAGGAACCTTGTATGGCGTCAGCTCACTCTGGTCGCGGGGAGCTCAATGGGCGTGGGGAATCCCCTTCAATAGTGCATTCAGTACCACATCCCCTCCCAATTCAGAGCTTTGTTACGACCGCTGGGACGAGGGAGGAGGATCGTTGCCAGCTAGCAGTCGCCATCAGGGAGGTGCCCACATTCTGATGGGTGACGGTGCGGTCGTATTCATGACTGACTCAGTCGAAGCAGGGAATCAGCGTGCAGAGCCGATTCACCTGAATAATCGTCCCGGATCGAAGAGCCCGTTCGGATTGTGGGGGGCTCTTGGCTCTCGAGCGGGAAAAGAAGTCATTGAAGAACAGTTGAATCAATAGTGAAAAGTAGCGATATGAAGAAGCTCCTGATGAGCAATCTGGTTTGGATCGGCATGTCAGGCCTGCTGGTCGCTGCCGCCATCGGCTGTGGTTCAGCTGGAACCAGTGTGGTCAAACCGGAACTCTCTCCCGAGGACCAGATGGCCGCGGAACAATCCGTCTCGCAACATGATTCCGATGATTACACCAAGTCCATGTCTGAACAGAATGGCCAACGGAAACGTTGAGCGAGGAACTTGCAACTGGAAAGTTTCCGGCAAGAGAGGCTCGGTCAGCCTGAGGCCTGTGAACTGCTTGACTTGGGCAAACGCTTAGCCACCCAGCTACGGAACTCTGCCCCCTTTTCCATGCGTGCTGTGGTCAATGCGTAAGCTGGTCAATACATGCTGTGGCTGATTCACCGCTGCCGTGATCGTCCAGAGCGAGCAAAGTTCTTCTTTGATCTCTGCGGGCGTTCGTGTTCTTGCGTGTCAACGGCACGGCGGTTCATTGGATGCCCCTGCTGATCCCGTTCTAGCAGCGACTCATTGTCCGGAGCGATCAATCCGGTTCTGACTGTTCCGTCTCAGGAGTGTTGGTTACTCGTTTAGCACCCATGCGTGTCTGGGCAAACGTCTGAAGGTTTGCCGGCTAAGTTTTGCTTGTAAATGCGGGTTTGCGTAAAAATTTTCGCGTAGAGAGTAGCCAGCTCACAGCGTTTGAATTGGCGGGAAACTATTCACGGGGAGCAAATTGATGTGCCAGCAAGATGCATTGTTGAACAAGCAGGGCGATGAATCGAGGGCGAAGGAAGACACTGCAGTCCGTTGGGTTCAGGTTGAGTTTGGCGGACGCGTTTATCTGGTTCCACGTTCCTGACTGGATGTTTTTTCGCTTGATTGTTCAACAGTTGTGGGTAAAAACCAGATAGCGGCAGTTGCGATGAGTCTTGTTCGTGAACGCAAACCTGCCCAGCATGTTGCGTCTCAAACAGGGCGCAGGAATCGTGATGCCCCACAATGACCATGCCGTGGTCGGATCCCTTGTGGCCTTCGCCCCGAAGCCCTGTGATGAACTCTTGTCATGAAGCAGGGAGGTGTCAGTACCACCCGTTCGGATCAAGGATTTTTTCGCGGGATGGGGTACTCCGCCGAGCGACGATACTCATCTTCTTTGGCGAACAGCAACCGTGGTAGCGACAGAGGAGCGATTTCTTTACCACATGGGTTCATTCCAGAACACGATGATGAATAAGACAATCGTGGTGACAACGACCAACAAAAGTGTGAGGAACTTAACCTTCAGATCTTTTGCGAACTGGTCTGGCCAAGGTTTTCTTTGGCAGCGATCGCCTTCTTTTTACTCTTTGACCAGTTGGCTTTGAGCTTCGCAACGTAGACGCTGTCTGCGTTGTTCTGTTCGGGCGACTCATCCATGAGGTTGGCTGCTTGGGGAAAAATAAGGTGTGACTGGACAGGGAAATCCTCAGGCGACCGCATGGCTGAGACTTCGGTGAACAGGGCAGCTTGCAATGAGCGTCAGCGGTCGGAATGGATTATGATGCAGTCCCTAAAGAGAAGTTTCAAGAGA
>PKCN01000102.1 GCA_002862205.1 Planctomycetaceae bacterium
CAAAACCAACACGGAAGTACTACTGGACTCATAACCCGTCTTGGCGGCAACCAACTCAACAGCGCGATCACCATCAACAACACCATTGTCAACCACAATCGCATCAAATGTCTGCGAACGCTGACCCGCAGGGATCGTCACACTCGATGGGAAGTCCAGCACACCAGCCAGATCCGATTCCAGAGAAACTACCAACGGGAAACTCAGGTCACCGCTATTGCGATGAACCAGACCGGCCAGGGAGCCAACCGTTTCATCCACTTCGTCTGCTGATAAACTCAGAGTCAGAACAGCTGAATCATTATCTTCTACGATGATTGTCTGCTGCGCGAATTCATATCCCTCGGCAAGTGCTGTGAAGGCCACCGGCCTTTGACCATCGAAAACCGAATCATCAATGATCTCCCAAGTCACATCAACAGCAGCCTGACCCGCAGGCACAACCACACTCGATTGGATCACCGCTTCAGAATGATCCGAGGTGTACAGCTGCACCAACAGCTCTCCGGTCTGATCGGGCGCGTTACGTGTCACGGTCAGGGTGGGTTGTTCCTCGCCGCCCTCAAACTTCACATTGTCCAATGCAAAATACGCCGGCGTGTTCATACCGTACGGGCCAATGTCCGAAGACAGCAGAGAAAACGTCAGCGTCGTTGCATCACCGATGGCTGCGAGGTCGACACTGGTCCATGCATCAAGGATGTAGTCCGAACTTTGATCATCAAACCTGAAATCAGCGAGTGGGAAATCGACAGTCCCAATGGATACCCCGCTTGCATCGAGACCTTCGATGGTAAGGATAAAAAAGTCAGGATCATTTCCAGACTCACCACCAAACTGCTTCGCAAAAAAATCACCCTCTTGCATCGACAATGCAGCATAAGTGACGTTGGTGATGTCCAGAGTGCTGAATGCACCTGTGCTTGCTGCATCTCGAGTGATTGTTGGAACTACTGATCCAGGATATGCATTTCCCACGAGAAAGGTATCGGAATTGATTGCCCCTCCACCAGTAAAACTGCTGTACTGATTCAAGTAGCCGCTGGTTGTCACATCGGTTGAGTTCGAATAAGCCCAGCCAGCCCAACTGCCATAAGTGGGGTTGTAGTCATTATTGAAGTTCAAGCCACCAGCGACGAACTGGCCAGCGCCGTCAGCGCCGTTGTATGCAGACTCGGGTGCCAGACGTCTCCCCAACAACTCAAAATCCTCGGTCGGCTTTGCATCCTGTTCTGAAAACGCTGGTCCCGCGAACGTAAAATCCAGTTTAGGCGTATCGTTGTCCAACACAAAAAGAGTGTCAGTGCCATCCTCGTAACCACTGGCCTGTGCTGTAATGATTGCGGTAACGTCACGATGGTCAACGTCATCCTCAGGCGCAGCGATGTCAAACGACGCGCTGTTCTGCCCCGCTGGGATAACGATTGATGAATCAAAATCGAGCCTTCCATCAATGGAAGTACTCAGTTGAATCGTCAATGCTTCTTCAGGTGCTGCATCGTTACGCACCAAAGTCCCAGTGATGACACCTCCCTCGGCTATCTCACTTGCGGATAAATCAAGCGATAGACGAAAAGGATCATTATCTCGAATCTGCAAACTTTTTTCTGTCCCGGAATAACCATCCGCAGTGACGCGGATAACAATTTCGCGATCACCATCTGCGCTGGAATTATCGACCACGCCAATCGGGAAATCTACATGGGTTGCACCCACAGGGATGGTAACGCTGGTTGGCAAAATCGCTTGGGATGCATCGACAGGATCAAGTGTAAATTCAATTGCTTCAGTTAAATCCCCGCCCGCTCGACTAAGGCGAGCCATCGTCGCATTCTCGCCATCACCCTCCTCGACAGAGTCGCTTAGAAGATCGAACGCGACCACAGGAGTCAACATCACGATTTCATCAACAGCAACGTAGCTTGGCGTGTTCATGCCAAAAACGCCGACATCGGATGAGTTCAGCGAGAACGAGAGACTTCTGGCGTTTGCAACAGGACCCAAGTCCACAGTGATCCACTCGTCCAAAATGTAGTCCAGAGTGTTGTCCGCAAAACGATAATCTGCCAGCAAGACATCGACGGTTCCGACAGACTGCCCTGAAACATCCAACCCCTCAATGGTCAGAGCAAAATAGTCCGGATCATCGCCTGAATCGCCACCAAACTTTTTGGCAAATGAATCACCTAGAAGCATCGATAAGGCAGCATAGGTTGTGTTGGTCACTGCCAAAGAACCAAATGTTCGCAGGTCAGTATCCTCACGTGTGATCAGGGGAGCATCGTAAAAATCACCCTGTGATGCGAAGGCAACACCAAATGTGGCTGAATCGTCAGCCCCATCACCCGGATAAGCACTGAACTGATTCAAGTAGCCGGCAGTGACGGTATCCGTCATGTTGGAATATGCCCATTGATTCCATGAATCAAAATCCGTTGAGTAGGCATTATTGAATGTCAACAACTCAGAGGTGAACTCACCCAGAACAACAACGTCATCATAGGGTCCAGTCACTACCGTGCCGTCAGGATCAGGACCATTGAAGAAAGACTGCGGATCCAAGGCATTCCCGAGATCCTCAAAGCCGACAAGATCGCTTGCGTAATCAAATTCATTCAGTACTCCAACACCATCAAGATCAAACCCGGCACTACCAATGGTTGGGCTTGGATCATAAATCACATCGCCACTTGTATCCAAAGAAGATCCGTCACCTACGACGTCGATGATACGAACATGGGTCACTGCGGCAGTATTCAGAAGCGGACTCTCATCACGTAACTCCTCAAGATCAAATGGCGTCCCTTGGCCCCGGCGGTACTTGCCAGCAAGATTATGAACATTCGTCGGATCGACCTCGCCAAACCCTCCTACCGGAGCTGACGTCAGAGAATCATTTTCAAACCGGAAGAAATTCGTTCCGTCAGATGACACTTCAACATAGGCAAGTTCCAAGAAAGTATCACTGAAGCTATTTTCAAAGACGGCAAAATCACTTCCAAATCCGTCACGGATTGGCAAGGCAAAACTCAGGGTTATCTGCCCATGACGGCCAAGTGTCACGGCATCGGAGGTGGTTCCCTCGGCCTGACCAAGGGCCTTGGAAGGTACTTGAAATGTGAGATCAACATTGGAGCCGGGCTGATAATTTTCATAACCGGTCGCCCAACTGATGATGGCTGTATCATCATTGGCAATGGCAGTCGAACCCAGTTGCCCTGCTGCGGGCGCATAGGGGCCAGCCAAAAGCCTACGATCTTCCAATTGCTCCGCCAGCATTTTCCGTTTTTTATTCATACTCATCACACTGCTACCACAGTCTCTCGTCAAAGTTGGTTTTCTTGGTTTCATCGATCCAAATCTGGTATTTTTTCGTTTCCATTCCTCGTGCAAATGGAAGCAAGCAGCTCAAGTTCCATGCTTTCATTCATGAAAACGACTGAACCATCTGCAAACAGCCCGTTCGCGCCCTGAGGGTGCATGCTTCTGATATCATTCTCAAAACTGGGTGCTCGATTGATGGGAAACGCCTGATCGAAAAGGTTCCAGGCATTGATCCACTGGCCATCGCGAAAGTTGGCATCCTCGGAAATCATCAACGTTCTGGTCAGACCATCGGTGACATCTCGAAAACGAATTGCCTGATCATGGATCAGCACACCCCGGGGTGGGTAATTCGTGGTGAGGATTCTTTCTCCGTAAATGCCGCCATAATCGGTTGCTCCCTTGCCACGGTTCAGCACCTCAGGTCGAGACGTACTGGGGCAGAGATACGTCTCAATCGGTGTTGCCGCCACCTCGCGGTTGACCGGATGATCAAACGCGTAATTGAAATTGATTTTAGAATAAACAGCGGACTGTTCCAGAAACGGCAGGACCATCGCTGACCAGGCGATCTGCTTACCGCGTGGCGTCTCCGGACGGACTTCGATTCCACCCGGCGGTAACTTGCGGAATGCGGCATGATAGTTATGCATGGCAATTCCGATCTGATGCAGATTATTTTGACACTGCATACGACGAGCGGCCTCTCGAACTGCCTGAACGGCAGGCAGCAACAGACCAATCATCAAGCCGATGATTGTGATCACAACCAGCAATTCGACGATGGTAAACCCCCGTCGCGATACCCTACTGGGTTGCTGCAAACAGCTCATGGCTGACCCCGTTGCGCAAACACAATCCCCGCAGATCCATCAAACATGTGGAAAGGGACTTTGTTGATCAATCAAAACCAAGCCTACGCAGCAAGCACTGCACATTGCCCTCATGACAACTCGGCTCTCAGCACGGACCTCACCCAAGAAAGTCACATCGCGCCCGGTGGGTGGTAGGTCTTCTGACTCCCGATGTGTCCGTCGCATTGCCTTCTCGTGAGTCAACTCAACCACATTTCGCGGCATGAAGTCTTCTCAACAATGGCTAAAAGATAATGCGACATCTGACAGAACAAAGTTCCATCACATCGATTACAGCGGCCGGGCCGTCCCGGAATTTCACCGGAGTTCCCTGTATACGTGCTCGCATCCGCGATGCACATCACCACTCACCGTTTGGCTGGAAAGCGTAGCTACCGCACCTTACCGTGTCAAACACGAGAACAGACTTCCAGAAGTTCTTTGCTCGATCGACATTGCTGCAAAACGATTTGAACGCCACAATTCGCAAGCGAATCGCACAATCACACGATCCAGAAATTTCTCGTCACCACACCAAAATCTTCGCTCCTGCCTACCCGGAAATGCCCCTTCCAGAAAACTCTACACAGCCATGCCAAATCGTTGCCAAATCGTGCTGCCAGCTCGCCTCACCTCATCCCGACTGACTGAAAAGCTCCTCCGCAAAGCGGGTGGTAAGACCATCCTCCAGCATACGTATGAGGCTGCTTCACGCTCCTCTTTTGGTGACAAAATTATTGTTGCCGTGGATGACCCAAAACTTGCCAACGAAGTCGATTCATTTGGTGGCCAATGGATAATGACCAGCAAGAACTGCGCCAGTGGCACGGACCGACTTGCCGAAGTCGCTGAAGCGATTCCGGATGCAGAGATTTTCATCAACGTGCAAGCTGATGAACCAGAAATCAATCCCGGGTCGATTGATCTCGTCGCTCGAACTCTGATAGAGGACCACGACGCAGACATGGCGACCGTGGGTAACCCGATACGCAACGAGGAGCAATTAAAAAACCCTGCTTGTGTCAAAATCCTGATGTCAAAAAGGGAAGGGAAGGGAAGGGCAATGTACTTTAGTCGTGCTGCGCTTCCATTTGTACGTGAGGGCATCGACGAGTCACATCTCAACGCTGAGCCCCCCATCTTCTGGCATCACATTGGCCTCTATGCATACCGGCGTCAGTTTCTCACATGGTTTGCATCACAACCACCCAGCCGACTTGAACAACTTGAGAAACTAGAACAACTGCGAGCAATCGAAGCGGGAAAACGAATCGTGGTCGCACGAGTCGACTCAGCCACCCCTGGCATCGACACGCTGGATGACTTCGAAAAGTTTGAACGGAAGTTCTTGAAATGAATCGCAACACACTACGATCACCTTTTCAAAATAAAACATCCAAAATGCGTGGACAGCCAGAACAACATCAAGAGTCAATCATGAGACGGTTCACGTTCATGCATTGACTGGCATTCTCGGTGGCCCCAAGGCAAACTCACTGAGACACATTACCAGCAGGCGATCACTAGCGTCTTGGGCGTGAACATCCCGAACCAGAGTTCCCACCGCGGACTGACGACCCCGAGATAAGGCTGAATGGGTTACGGACAGATTCAGATCGTATCGACGCCATCAATCCGCACATTATCAAGACTTCTCTCTGCACAAACGAGATCCGTTTCGAAACGGTACCAAGTTGCCGTCCAGCTGTCGTGTCTGGAAATAGTTCCGATGGCTTGGACAGCACCTTGCTGACTTGATCCGCTCAGTTGCTTCAACCGCGTTACGGGAACTTGCCGGAACGAACCCGGATCGACGGGAGGTCTCTACTCAAATCTGAGGGGAGAGAAATCCAATGGTGTCCCGTAGATCCAGCGAATCGGAAACTCGCAGCGGTAACTGCTCACACACTTATTTCAACTGCGGGCTAATATCTCGCAGCACCAAAGCAAAATGCTGTCGCCTCTTGCTGAGATAAAGTGCCGGTGGATCAGCAAAACCACCAAGTGTGACTGACTGGCAACAACGACCAATCCAGATGTGTTGTAGTGATTCACATTCGGTTTGCCTGGAATGCCAGATCTTCAAGGCTTCAAATTGCGAGCGATTTGGATTTTCAGATCCGATCCATTTTCATATCCGATCCTCAGCACAATCGTCAGTTTGCCACTTTCAAGCAGTTTGACCATCCTTTTCGCGGCAGGATGCAACCCAACGTTGTCGTTGATAGACAAAGTATCAGGTCTGTGGATTGCCAACTTGGGGCGTGCCTCGCATTGGGGGTGCCACAATCTTGATGGATTTCAAATGCCATCGTTTTCGCCCAAAATTGCGAAATTATCATCAAATTGCAAGGCAATTGGCTGGCTCAGATGCCACGCCAAAAATCGCTTCAGCCTGCAAGAACGACAATGCAGCTACATTTTGGGGGTCATGCTTTAGTTTCTTAAACTGTGGCTGGCAGACACTTCCGAAATCACCGAACCGTGGTATGATCCCATTCCATGACGAAACATATTTTTGTAACCGGCGGCGTGGTCAGTTCCCTTGGCAAAGGCTTGACCAGCGCATCGATCGGGATGTTATTGGAACAGCGTGGCCTCCGAGTCAGGATGCAAAAGCTGGATCCGTATATCAATGTCGATCCAGGCACGATGAGTCCTTACCAGCACGGTGAAGTTTACGTGCTGGACGACGGTAGCGAGACCGACCTCGACTTGGGGCACTACGAGCGTTTCACATCGGGTGCACTCACCCGAGACTGCAACTATACAACCGGACAGATCTATCTGTCGGTCATTGAGAAAGAGCGGAAAGGTCAGTTCCTTGGCAAAACCGTCCAAGTCATTCCGCACATCACCAATGAAATCAAGTCGGTGATCAAGCGGATGGGTGGTGATGATGTGGATGTCGTGATCACCGAGATTGGTGGCACGGTAGGCGACATAGAGAGCCTGCCATTCCTCGAAGCAATCCGTCAATTCTCGCTCGATATTGGTCGCGAGAATTGTCTATACATGCACTTGACGCTGGTTCCCTATTTGAAGGCAGCGGATGAATTGAAAACCAAGCCGACGCAACACTCTGTCGGACAGTTGCGTGAGATCGGCATTCAACCTGATGTTTTAGTCTGTCGTTGCGAGCACTCAATCAGTCGTGAAGATCGCGAGAAGATTGCCCTTTTCTGCAATGTGCCGAGCGAGGCTGTGATCGAGGAAAAAGACAAAGACTTTTCGATTTATGAAGTGCCGTTGTCGTTGGTTGAAAACAAGCTGGACGAACTGATCGTCAAAAAACTGGGCTTGGTGACCGCACAAGCTCTCGACATCACACCGTGGACCGATCTTCTGCATGGTTTACGCAATCCAAGGCATGAAATTTCAATTGCCGTCGTCGGTAAGTATGCAGAACACAAGGATGCCTACAAATCGATTTACGAAGCGATCGATCATGCTGGCATGCATCACCAAACCCAGATTCGAATCGGCCGGATTCAAAGTGCTGACATTGAACGTGAGGGAGCGGAACGATTACTCAGTGGCTATCACGGAGTGCTTGTGCCCGGTGGTTTCGGTGAGCGTGGCATTGAAGGAAAGGTTCAAGCCATTCGCTTTGCACGAGAGCGAGGGATTCCTTTCTTTGGTATCTGCCTGGGCATGCAGTGCGCGGTAATTGAATACGGACGACAAGTTGTCGGACTCGAGGGCGCACACTCAAGCGAATTTGATAAAGACACGGAACATCCAGTGATCTGTTTGCTCGATGAACAGCAAAATGTCACACAAATGGGTGGCACGATGAGACTGGGTACGCAACCCACGTTGCTAGATGCCAACAGCATCTCTGGTCAGGCCTATGACGCCGAGAACATTGATGAGCGGCATCGTCACCGGTATGAATTCAACAATCAGTACCGCCAGCAATTCGAGGCAAATGGCTTGCGATTCGCAGGGACAAGCCCCAACGGAGGCTTGGTTGAAATCGTCGAAATCCCGGACCATCCCTGGTTTGTAGCTGTTCAATTCCACCCAGAATTCAAGAGCAAGCCGCTCAAGTCTCACCCGCTATTTGCGGGTTTCGTTGGTGCAGCCGTCGAGCGGCGATCTGAACGCCAAACGAGTGACCAAACCACACCTGCACCACAACCACGCTGAAATACAACTCCAATTGCAGACGTAATTTGAGTGACATTTTCATGGTCCCCAGTGTCAGATTGCCGCGTCCGGAACAGGTAGCCCTACAAAACAAGCTGCGTATGCACGGTGAAAGCATGCAAACTTGTGCTTTCATGCTCCGCCAGAATGCAATGCAGCAGACTTGGGGTTACCGTAGAGCTGCTCAGGTGCCTCGCCAGACGGCTTTGCCAGTTACCGAAAATTGAACAAAGAAGAAGCCGGTAATCGAGCCGCGAGCAATCCGACTCCAATCACCACTTGCCAGCACCTGAGCCATGGAACCATGCTATTTCTAAATGCTTTTCAGGCGATTGAAAAACGCCAAGTAGAAAAGGGCGCGGCAGTACGACTGAGAATTTTTTACCTGTAAATCGGAGAAATGAAACAAAGATGAGCGACACAGAAAAGCCCGAAGATGAGGCAAATCAAGACGAAGTCGAACCAACACTCAAAGTCGATGATGACTGGAAAGAACAAGTTGCGACGGAAAAGAATGCTGATGGCAACGTTGAAACAGAAGTACGGGACACAAACGATACCGATCAATCGCCTCCCCACGTAGCCGATTCGGGAGATGCATCAGCGGTGAACCCCATGCCTGAACCACCACCAGCATCTTTCTCTGTTCTGGTTACCATGCTTTTCACTCAAGCCATGGCGATGCTCGGCCAAATGCCTGATCCAAATACGGGTGAATCAAAAGTAAATAAACCTTTCGCCAAGCACTACATTGATACCCTGGAAATGCTTGAATCAAAAACCAAAGGCAATCTCGACGAACAAGAGACAGCCATGCTCAATGAGGCGTTGCACGCTTTGAGGATGATGTACGTCGACACGCGAGGCGAGTGAACATTTGGACCATGCAATGACATTGGCGAGTAGCGGACGACAAACTTCAGAGAGTTCACGCTATTCGTCAAACACGCTGGTGCGTACCGCCAGGGTGGTCGCAAGACGCACGCCACAAGGCTGGCGGAGTGTCAGCCAAACATTTCAGACGGAGCCCCTTTGATAATCGGCAACTGAGTCGATAATGGCATCCAGATCCTTGTGGGGCTGGTAATCAATTGCTTCACGAATCCGCGTTAGCACTGGCACACGCCTGCGAATATCCTCAAATGATTCATCGTACGCATCTGCGTAGCTTGTGAATTCAATCTTCGCAGCAGGATTGACTCTTGCGATCACTCGCTGAGCCAATTCAAGAATTGATACTGGTACATCGCTGCCAATGTTATAAACACGGCCAGCAGCAGATGGCGTGTCCACCAGACTGACAACCGCAGAGATCACATCACCAACGTGCGCAAAACAGCGAACCTGTGCTCCATCGTCGTGAACGACCAACGATTCACCTCGAATTGCTGCTTCGACAAAACGTGGCAACACCATGCCATACGCACCAGTTTGACGCGGCCCCACAACGTTAAAGAAGCGACCTACAACAACAGGCAACCCATAATCCTTGTTATGGGCAAGTGCTAAAAACTCATCGATGGCCTTCGAGACCCCGTAACTCCAACGCGGTCGTGTGGTTGCCCCGAAGACAAGATCGTCTTCTTCCATCCACGTAGCCTTGGGATTTTTCCCATACACTTCGCTGGTACTGGCAATGAAAGTCGGTACGTGATCTCCCTTGGCCGCTCGCTTTCCCAAGCGGTCTAAAATCAACTGGGTTGGGTAAATGTTCCGCTCGATGGTTTGAATCGGTTGCTTGGCAATCAACGCGACACCCACAGCGGCGGCGAGATGATAAACGCGATCCGCGCGTTCCACGACGCTGCTAACCAGCTCATCGTCTTCCACCGTGCCCTGTATATATTCCAGTCGCTCGTGCCCCATGACTGCCGACAGGTTTTCCGCCTGTCCGGTGGATAAATCATCTACCACAATCACTCGGTGCCCTTGGTTCAGAAGCGTCTCAGTCAAATGAGAGCCGATGAAACCAGCCCCTCCTGTAATCAAGCAGGTTGCGGAAGAATTCACGGTGCAGATGCTCAGGGAAAAAGAGTGGGCGAACTTAATACTGGAACATTGTCCATGATGATTCGAGGAATCATCGAATCCAGACAAAAGAGAAAATGGCTGCAGAACGGTAAGCCTGACCATTTGCCCCAAATGTCGGACGCCTTTCGGCGGATCCTAGTCAGCGGGTGCCAGTCGGCGGTTGCTAGGATAATTTCGTGTTTACGTAACAAACCGCCCACCGGTTCGTTCAGATAGTCGATAATTGGCAATCAAACTCGTTGAGCTGGGCAAGCCACGTTGGATGACGAGTTT